>NZ_JBHIOT010000065.1:0-5052 GCF_042195745.1 Bartonella sp. AP7XZML | reverse complement strand
TCTCCTTCCAAGAGCGAGGTTATTCCTCGCTAGAAAGCTCTGAGTGATCATCAAAATCTTTTGCTACCCGTTCAATCAAAGTGTAGCTCACTTGCTTCACCTTTGCTACTTCTTTGGCTAAAGCTAATGCACGTTCAAGGTCGGTTTTGTTGATGCTCTCGTCAAAGCCCAAGTGGTCCCCTGCCGTAAAGCTTTGCTGATAAAATTGTAAGGTTTCAGCATCACCCAACAAAGCAAGAGCGCCAAGATGAAGTAAAGCATAATCCGTATCGTTTGCTTTAGACGTGGCGCCTTTTTCCCAAGGAGCAGTGCCATAATCAGAGCGAAGTCTTTTAGAAAGGTCAATGTCTGTTACCGCCCATTCTAAAGCATCATCAAGCGCCTGTGTTAAACGATCCCTAGTGACTTCTGGTTCAAAGATTTCTAATCCCTTGGCTTCAAAATTAAGCTGTATATCTGGAATATCTTCCGTGTAGGTAGGATCAATGAATTTACAAGCAGCGGAAAGAATGCCCGTGCTAATCAAAAATGCGCTATCAAATTGCGGACAATCTTTGGCAATTTCGTCGTTATAAAGAATATCTACTTCACGATCAGCCAATTGATAGCTTGCCATATGGTCATTCTCATTGATTTTCTCGGTTGACCAGCCTAAGCTTTTTAAAAGTGCATGAGCACTTTCCATGGTGAGACGATCATCAGTGTCATCCGCTTCCTCTGTCGCCTCAACAGCAATAGTTTTGGAAGCAACAGATGCTGTTTGGGAATCAAGGGACAAAATCGGAGCATTTTTTGGAAAACCTGTTCAATAACGCTGTGCAAGAGTAAGAGCGTTGTCAATCGTATATTTCGTGATACCTTCCACAAAGCTTAAAGAGTTTCCCTTTCTAAAATTCTCTTTATAAAACTTAAGCCTCTCAACAACTCCAATCAGAATAAGCGCAATAAAATGGCGTATTATAAGATCATATTCACTGTCTGGGGGAAAAGCCGCATAATCATAGATGATTTGATTAACATTTTGTCGATCAGCCCAGCACAAAATATCCGCACAGATCTGCTTCAGTTTACCTTCATCAACTTCATTACCAGACACAGTATATATATCTTCTAACTCTTTAAGAACGGTATATTGGGGAGTATTGATGAAAATAGATCGATAAGCTGTAGAAAAACCAAGTGTTGAAAGAGAAACCTTGAAGGTAACAAGCGGTGTCTCTCCGTTTTTATCAAGGTCGTACACTATGTTAATGATACGATCTTTCTTTATAAAATAAGCATTGCAATTGTAATTTTTATCACGATAGACTGTCCAGTCCATCCTTTTTAAGTCTTCAGAAACTGTATTAAGGAGAGCTAAAGATTGCACATCAATACGTGCATCCGCCGCCTTTCGCTCCTTTAAAACGCTCAGATATTCTTCAGCAAATTGAACAGCGTGATTAACATATTTTTCCACATCATCGTCATCCAAATGTTCAGAAATCGTACCTGCTTTTACGGCATTTTGATAGGATTTCAAGACATCAATTTGACCTGTTAATGCTAAACAAGCCAAATGCCATGGGATATCGGGACAGGAGCTATATTTTTGAACAAGCGCTTTGCTTTCTATCGCTGCCTCTAAATCCTGAGCACGCGCCCATTGTATCACCCGCTCAGAAATTTTGATAAGCTCCTGCTCATTTAATGTCTCTAAACGAATATCAATTCCTTTATCAACACCACTAAAAACCCCTCCCTCAATCGTATTAAAAGACTGATAAATATTTGTAGCTGATATCTGCCTACATTTTCTACTATCGTGAATATAATGGCAAGCTACAGAAATATCTTCGTTGGAGATCCCTGCTTCAAGATGAACATTGTAATCATCATTTGGAAGACGTATAAAACCAAAATCAAATTGAATGAAGCGGTCGGGCAAAATCAGCCACATTTTTCCAGGTTCCGTAACAAACCACCCTTGGGTTTTAAGAATGCGCGTTGCTGCTGTAAGACTCATCAAACGCTGTTTCGGTTTTTTGCGTGCTAAAATGTCATCCAATTCATTATTTTTATAAGCTTCAGCAAAAAAGATGACGCGCTCAACCTGTGTCATCTTTTCATAATCAGAAAACTCTGGTACACATAATTGAGATATAGATTTGTAATTCCTTAAAGCCTTAATATCGCCGAGTAAGGCTTTTGCCACAAGAGAATGATTAGCAGATTCTTCATGTAATTTTTGCTCAATATCTTGTGCGTGCGCCCAAACTAACACTTTATTTAAAGCTACCTTAACGTGGTTTTCAAAAAATTCTAGTGCTGTAACTCCAAAATTCTCTTCTGAAGAAATCAGCATAGCCTCATATTGAGGTTGAGATTCTTTACCGTTAGCGTATTCCCAGCCAAGACAATAGGCAGCTGTAGTAAGACTGACAGAAACCCACAATCTTCCGCTATCCCGTCCATAATCTATAACACCATAGTGAATACGCACGATACGATCAGGGAGATGATAATAAGCAAACATATCATCCATTTCATCGCGATGAGGCTCCCAGCCAAGTCTTTTTAAAATCTCTGTTGCATCTTTGGTTTGCATCGTCATTACCCTGCGTGCTCTTTAATTCTTTTACAGAGAAATTCATAAAAATTACTTGCGTAGTACTGAGGGTCTTTAAAAAAACTAGAATTTCCACACCTCCAATGTCATCCCCTCCATAGTTTTTTCCAAAAGCTCTTGTAAAAAGGGATAGGTTGCGGAGTGGGAGTGTTCTTAGTCTTTTCAATCGATTGATCACCATCAAGTATCTCTTCTCCCGCGTGTACTATAATCCTTTTGCAAAGGTATTCATAAAAATTACTGGCGTAATATTCGCAATCTTCAGATGGAAGCCTGACATAGAGTGGGCATTCTCCATCCCGAAACTGCGTATAATCAAAATAAAAGGTTTCACCAAGATCATAACTCACAACGAGTTGTTCTGGTGTCGTAAAACCACGTTTTCTATCATTTAAGTTTTGGTAAACGATATCACCAGCAGGAATACCTTCCCCACAATCCTTATAAAGGCTAAAAATTTCTTCGCCACCAATTTCTCCTCCTTTATAATTTTTTAAAAAACTCTTGTAAGAAGATGTAAATTGTAAACTGAGAATTTTCTCCGCCTTTTCAATTACAAAATCATTAACCGCATTTTTTGCAGTACCAAAATTGATAATCTCATCATCATATTTATTCACTTTATCAATTAATACTGCAACATCAGCTAAGGTGTAGGTTTTCATGAATCTTCCCCTGCATGGTCCTTAATTCTTTTACAGAGAAATTCATAAAAATTACTTGCATAATAATGTGACGCTCCAGATGGAATCTCGACGTAAAGTGGGCATTCACCATCCTGAAACTGAGTATAATCAAAGTAAAATGTTTCACCAAAATCAGTTCTATTCACGGCAAGCTGATTTGGTTTTGCGAAACCATTTTTTATATCCGTCAAATGATAGAAAACAATATCACCAGCAGGACACTTATCAAAACTTGCGTTATAAATGCTAAATATTTCATAACCTCCAATTTCTCCTCCTTTATAATTTTTTAAAAAGTCTTTATAAGAAGTTGTAAACTTTACACCAAGAATTTTCTCAGCTTCTTCAATCCTTTCATTACTAACCGCATCCTCTGCAGTGCCAAAATCAACAATATCACTATATTTCTCAACCAACTCTGCAACATCATCTAAGGTGTAAGTTTTCATAATTTGTTCTCCTATAAATTGTTATTTTTTAATTTTTGTATCTTTCGGTTTATAACATTCAGCACATAACATCCAAAGTTCTTCTCTCAACTTTTTAAACAAATCTCTATCAATATCTGATCCCATTTCCTTAGGCCTATTATGAAGGATACGATGATATTTTTTATGAAACTCGTTTGTCACCATTGCTAGAGGACCATCATGTGTTTGCAATATGTGATGGAATTCAATGGATTTATCATCAAATCCTATGGGCGCTCTTCCTGCTGTCATCTTTTCAATATTTCTACCTTCTACTTCTTTCCCTTTTTCTATCCAAGTAACAATTCGGTAAGGATTAAACAGCTTTTCACTCTCATAAACTTCATATTTTTGAGTAATTATTTCTCCTTTGTGAGGTATTTCAAGCTCAAAAACAGTGGATTTTCTGTCTGACCATAAATGTTCTCCTTGTGTGAAATATTGAGTTTTAGCAATTTCATCTCTGATTTTTTCCGTTGATTGAGCAATGTCTTTTTCTGGATAAATATCTTTTATTTTATTTCTGACTTCTTCAATTGTCTGAGAAGCTTTGTTTCCTGTTTGCTCATGAACTGCAACAGCTTTATCGCTTATTTTTTCCGTTGATTGAGCGATGTCTTTGCCTGCTTTTGCAGCCGTTACCTCAACCTTAGCTACTAATTTGGCAAGAGCTTTTTCGGTAAGCTTGCCAACAAGCTTTATGCCTCCCTTGGCTGCTCCAGCAACTCCTGTCATTAGGGATGCTGTTTCAGTCAATAATTTTCCAAATTCAAGTCCAGCTTTAAAGGATCCACCAGCACCGGCTCGCTCATATTCCTCCTCCATTTTATTAATGCGATCTACATAGGACTGTCCAAGGGTCCGACCAATTGTCGCCAAAATCTCACCACTGCTGAAAAAATCTTTGAGCGCTTTCAAAGTCTCTTTGGGATGTTTGGCTATTTGGAAAAAACCATCAACCGTATCGTATATTTCAGCCGGTACACCAGCTACTATACCAGCCCCAAAGCTTATATCTTGCCCTGTACTAATCGCAGACCACTTCGCAGACACTGCTGCTTCACATAAAAGGTCAGGACACCCCTTTAATTCTTTCTCCATCTGAGCTTGTTGCGCACTGCTGAGGTAGTTATTTGCAGCGGCATTACCAGCGGCATCGACGCCAGCATCAACATCGCCACCAGCAAGGGCAGCGGCAACGCCCCCAGCAGCCCGTGCAACATCAATGGTGTGGTCTCTAAAGTCAGCAAACTGCGCATCAATCTTTGCGTTTATACGCGCTTCCTCT
>NZ_JBHIOT010000064.1:0-1542 GCF_042195745.1 Bartonella sp. AP7XZML | reverse complement strand
CGCTTTATCAGTTCTGAATTCCCAATCTTGCGGGAAAACTTGACCAAAATTGATCAAGCTCTTTTGGCTGTTGAGGAAAAGATAAACGAAAAAGCACCTTTACAACACACGCATAGCATAAGCGAAATCACAAATCTAGAAAGCGCTCTCAATGGCAAAATGGCAGCGGATAAAACCTTCACTTTTGCTGATTTAAGCGATATCGAGGGGGCAAAAGATGCCGCTAACAACTATGTTCTCTACAAATCAAGCAACAATAACTTTACCTTTGGCAGTGCTGTCTCCCTGTTAGGCGCGCACCAACATAAAACCGAAGATATCGTGGGTCTTGACGATTTTAGAGCCAAGCTTAACGAAGATCTCACAAGCTATGGTTGCCTCACAAGCCCCAATGAATGGCAAAGTTATAATAAATTTACCAGCAAAGTCACAATGAGTGGTGCCTTAGAGCTTTTGGGCAATTCGTCGTTTAGCCTTATTCATAATGGTGAAACGGTGACAAGTTTAAGCACAAATGGAAGCTTTCTTAAAGGACCTTTGAGGGTCG
The DNA here is from genome assembly GCF_042195745.1 of Bartonella sp. AP7XZML. NCBI lineage: Bacteria > Pseudomonadati > Pseudomonadota > Alphaproteobacteria > Hyphomicrobiales > Bartonellaceae > Bartonella > Bartonella sp. AP7XZML. Next base: position 995 of record NZ_JBHIOT010000064.1, on the reverse strand, counting down.
ATGGAGATCTTGTTTATACGAAATCAGAAATAGATATTCTCAAGCAGGAAATTAAAAACATCAAAAAAAATTTGCTTAATAAACTCATTATTGCTGATGCTGAATTGCTCTATACGCAAGATGGGAAAATTCAATGGCCCGATTGGGTCACGGATAAAACTAAAGTTGAAATCCAAGCATGGGGTGGTGGGGGTAGTGGTGGTGGAGCTTATAGTTCATATTTAGGAGGCGGCGGAGGCGGTTGTTCAGTATGGTATGGCTATAAAGCGAGTTTAAAAGGGCATGAGGATATCACAATTGGTAAAGGAGGCGCTTCTGTTGCATCACGCAGTGCGACAGGAAATTCTGGAGGAACAACAGCTGTTGGAAAGAATTTTATGACCGCGACAGGAGGATATGGTGGTGGGGGTGCTTTTGCCTATCAATCTCACACGGGATTTGGTGGTAGTACGACTACCTACTATTCAGGCTCTGGTGGTGCTGGAGGGATTGGTGGAAACTTTGGTTTAGCAACAGATNGCGGTAATGGCGGTGATGCTGGAGGTGATACATCAAGGGGTGGCTCTGGAGGAGTCGGCAAAGGTTCCTATAGTTCGGGAAAAGCAGGGCGTGGTTTTGGCGGCGGCGGGGCTGGTGCTCATGCTGATTCTTCTCCAAGTGGTGCTGGAGCAGATGGTGCTGTCCTCATAAGATTATGGAAAGATTAATTACATAACCAAAGATAGCACAAGTCAAATGGATAGCTGTTGTATAAGCAGGCTTATATGTTTTTAAGTCCTTTTATCGCTCTTTAAAAGCCTTTTAAAGGGCTTTTTTTGACTGACAGTGTCAGGCTTATGAGAGAGTGCGCTTGTTGTTATAGTCTCTTCATTGATTTGGAGAGCAATATGGCAACAGAATTTAATCATGGGATTCGCATTGTAGAGGCTGGTGAGGATTCTCGTCCTTTAGCAACATTTGATCAGACCGCCATTGGGGCGGTTGTTACAGCCCCT
>NZ_JBHIOT010000063.1:0-2502 GCF_042195745.1 Bartonella sp. AP7XZML | reverse complement strand
GCAAAAAAACACAAGAGACTGATATCACTCGTGCATGTGCTTGCTGGCGTGATTGGCAAAACCGTGAAGATTAAAGGAGTGCAAAAATGAAAGACCGTAACCATGATGATGCAATGGCAGAAATATTCCGTGATGATCCTGAGTTGGCAGCAGCTACCCTTGATGCAATCCTAGCAGATGGTGATCAGGGTGAGCTGCTTGTAACTCTACGCCAAATGGCCAAAGCTTATGGTGGTGTTCAAGCTGTAGCTAAAGCAGCCAACTTGAACCCAACACAACTTTACCGTACACTTTCAGAAAAAGGTAATCCAGAGTTCCGCAGCTTGAATGCTTTACTGCGTACCATGGGGTTTCGTTTGGCTGTACAGCCTCTTGAACGACCAGTTCCACACGTGTAACTTTAGTGTCCACTCCCCACCTTTAAAGATGGGGAAGGGAGGTACTTAAGCAATCTTTTTAATGAGGGGCTCTAAATCTGGTTTATAACCTATCATGTATCCTCTTCGTCCATATGGATTACGCCTTCGCCTTCGTCGCATGCGTTTGGTGGTGCGTTTGGATCAAGGGTATCATCCTTGTCTGGTGTTGTGTTTGCAACGTTTCCAGCCGCATCTTCTTGGGTTTCATCAAAAAGTTCACAATCTATTTTTGTGGTATAACCACCTGTTTTATCAAGCTTGTGCTTAACGCTCTTGATGCGCCATTCTGCTGGAATATAGGGGCGGAAAGGGGGCTCTTGAACAAGCTTTGCTTCTGCTTGCACAAACGGATCACCACCGATATCACATGAGAAAGAAGACTTACCGCGTGATGATTTATTGCGATAAGCAGCAATGGCCGCAACAGCCTCTGATTGGTTATGGTAGGTGTATTTGAGTTCATGAAACGGCGGATTACCAACTTTGACTTCTTTTTTTTCACCACTGCGGATATCATGATAGGTTGCGAGAACACCACCTTTTTTCTCTTTGTCTTCTTCTTGCTTTTCCGATTCTTTTTCTGCTTTTTCCGATTCAGATGATGATGATGCTCTGTCACTGTTATCCATATGGATAAAGTTTTCATCATCATCAATCTCTTCTGGTTCTCGTGCATCAGCAGCGGCTTTTTGGTCGTCCCCCACATCCGTTTCTAAGCCATTGGCTGCACCTGCTTCATCCCGTGCGCTGTATTTAAAATCCCAAGAGGTACAGAGTTTTTCATGGATAATAACAACGGGGAGTGTTTCACCAGTGATGGCTTTGCCTTCCCCCCGTTTAGCCAAAACAAGCTTGCCATCAACGGGTTTTGCTACCGCATCATAGTCTTCTGCAAGGCGTGTGGCAAAAGCCATATCGCTTTCAGCTNCATAGTCTTCTGCAAGGCGTGTGGCAAAAGCCATATCGCTTTCAGCTGTTTGATCAATGTGACGCACAACAATTTTAGCAAGAGCAGGGTCAACTTTTGGTGTATAGCCATTGCGCTCTGCTATCTCTTGAACAATACTGCCAAGGGTTTGCTGGTGATAGGATTGGCTTTTGGGGGTTCTATAAGACGTATTCATAGAGGCGGCGCGCCCTGTTACACTTAAGCTTTGGGGTGGGCTGCTTACAGAGATTTCATCAATCAGATAGGCGCCCATATCGCGGTTTTTCCCGCCTTCATAGCCAAGTGTTACGGAAATGATTGTTCCGATGAGAGGAATATCAAGAAAGCCGTTATCACTGTCACGGGCGCGGTCATCAAGCTCTATAGTGATACGATCACTTTTGTTTTCTGCTTCATCGGTAATTTCAATTGATAAAACATAATCCATAAGAGTTTTTGTGATGTCTTCTCCATTTGCCAGAACCATGCAAAAAGGTTTCATGATTTGCTACCCCAAATTCTGATCACTGGGGTGGCTTTCGGATAGGGGAGGGACGGCAAAACTAGGGTGATTCCTGCTTTTAAGATGGGTCCATAGTCTGCAAGACCCAAATTCGCTGCATAGACCCGTTCAACAGCAAGGGCTTGTTGACCTTTGGCATAATATCTCCAGCAAATGGCATCCACCATATCGCCATCTTTGGTCATATAAAGGTCACTCATAGGTCTTCACCATATTCTCTCAACTTTATTGTAAATTCTTGTTTTTTTGGGGTGCCGTTATGATGAAAAATGCTTTGCTTTTCCTCTACAGAAAGAATGACAAACTTGCCTAAAATTTTGCCTTGACCGGTCACAAGAATATGAGGACCATTATGTGCTATTTGTCGCAAATACTCGATTTGTCCGTGATCACCTTTGAAATCTGGATAGATCACGCCTGCTAAAGAAAATTCCGCATTTGCAACAGCTGGCAATTGAAGCGCTGCTTTGCGTCCCAATCGCCCTTGCTCTACCCATGGAACCCCATAAGACATATCAAGTGTTTGATAAGCTGCTGTTTCAATCGAAAAAATAAAACCACCCAAAGCTAACATCATGGTATTTAATCCGAAAGGCTAGAGGCTATGGCTAAACGTTGCTGTTTTGCATAGC
>NZ_JBHIOT010000062.1:0-56412 GCF_042195745.1 Bartonella sp. AP7XZML | reverse complement strand
GGTGAGGCCCATTATATTAAAGGGCGTAAAACAAAACAGTCCTTTCAGGGTATTTTAGGTGTACGCTATAGTTTCTAACGACATGGTTATTTTTTGATTGATTTCAATGATAATTTTGATAGGAAGCATTTAAGATTATGAAAGAAGATTCAATATTTATTGAGATTCTGTAGCGTATCTTTATGATGGGATGAGCAATTGCAGGTATTTTTATTAAAGTTTTCTTTATAATTTATTCTATGTTTTTGAGAATTTGTGTAGATTTTTGCAGAGTCACTTGGCAAAGGGCTCCTTGCTCGCTATAGAAATGGCTAGAGAATATTATAAATGAAATAAAGGTGGTTAAATGGCTTTAGAGCGTACTTTTTCGATGATTAAACCAGACGCAACCCGTCGTAATTTGACTGGCGCAATTACTAAAATGCTTGAGGATGCGGAGCTACGTGTTATTGCGTCTAAACGTGTCTGGATGAGCAAACGTGAGGCTGAAAAATTTTATGCTGTTCATAAAGAACGTCCTTTTTTTAGTGAATTGGTTGAATTCATGTCTTCTGGTCCAACCGTTGTACAAGTTTTGGAAGGTGAAAATGCAATAGCTAAAAACCGTGAAGTAATGGGGGCTACGAATCCTAGTGATGCAGAAGAAGGGACAATTCGTAAGGTTCATGCTTTATCGATTGGCGAAAATTCTGTCCATGGATCCGATAGTGCTGAAACGGCAAAAACAGAAATCGCCTTTTGGTTTCCTGAGGTAGAAATTGTTGGTTAATAAAGCGTTTATAATAATAAAGCGTATATAAGAAGCAAAAATCCGAAACACTATATTTCGGTTTTTTGCTTATGAGATTATAGATTTTTTTGAAAGCATATGGAGCATTAATCGTTTTTTTAGCTTTTAATATTGCAGCTGCTTTTACGAAAATATAAAGGCTATTTACTCTTTTCTGAAGAGTTTTTATCTACACGCTACCCTTACTTGTAATGTGCAAAAAAGCATTTTATTGATCTATCATTAATAGATTTAAAATAAATCAATCTTATGCTATTCTCATCTCTTATTTAAGTACAAAAAGATAAATCATCATTATAAAATTCCATACTATTCATAGGATAACGTGTTTTAAACCTGCACGAAAATAATCCCACCCTGTCCACAATGTAAGGAGGGCAGAAATCCACAGCATAGTAATGCCAAACTCTACTGTGTAAGGGAAAATTTTATTACCGGCTGGTCCAGCTAAAAGAAATACAATAGCGATCATCTGTACAAAAGTTTTCCATTTTGCAAGACGAGAGACAGGAACACTAACTTTTAACTCCGCCAAATATTCACGTAATCCTGATACAAGAATTTCTCTGCAAAGAATGATAATAGCTGCCCATAGTGTCCACCCAGCGATGGTACTGTCTGCGGCAAGCAAGAGCAAACAAGCAGAGACGAGAAGTTTATCGGCAATTGGATCTAACATGCGACCAATATTGGATGTTTGTTCCCAAATACGAGCAAGGTAACCGTCAAGAAAATCGGTAATAGATGCAATAATAAAAATAGAAACGGCAATCCAACGTGCGATATCACTTGATTGTAGGCGCCCTTCTAAAAAAAAGCATGCAACAACCATTGGGACTGCAACAATTCGTGCATAAGTTAAAATATTTGGAAAAGAAAAAGTATGATTTTTCATGGAGCCATTTTTAATTCTTGTGAAAGAGAATATATTTCCTAAACGTAACAAGGCGAAGGTTATGAAACAAGCCTATTTTTCATGAAAATGGTTATGAATTTTTTGTGCAATTGTCATAGAAATTCCCGTAACTTTTTTTAAATCTTCAAATGAGGCACTAGCAACAGCTTTGGCACTTCCAAAATGATGAAGCAATGCACGCTTTCTTGTCGGACCAATATTTTCGATTTCATCAAGTGGGTTTTTGAATGTTGCTTTTTTTCGTTTTATCCTATGAGTTCCAATCGCAAAACGGTGTGCTTCATCACGCAGACGTTGCAAAAAGTAGAGGATAGGATCACGTGGAGGAAGTGTAAAGGGAGGAATATCTTTTATAAAAAATCTTTCACGTCCTGCATGACGGTCAACACCTTTGGCGATTCCAACAACTGTGAAGAGATCATTTAATTGTAATTCAGCAAGTATTGCATGTACGCTGTTGATTTGTCCTTCACCACCATCGATTAAGATAAGGTCAGGCCAAATGGGAAAAAGATCATCATCTTTTATGTTATGACTTCTATTTGGCAGATCATGCTCTTTGATAAGGCGTGAAAATCTTCGTTTAATCACTTCTTTCATCATGCCGAAATCATCGCCAGGCGTGATATCTGTTGAGCGAATGTTGAATTTTCGATATTGATTTTTAATAAATCCCATTTGACCAGCAACAATCATAGCCCCTACAGCATTTGTTCCCATGATATGAGAATTGTCATAGACTTCTATCCGGCGTGGAGGAAAAGGCAGTTGGAATGTTTCAGCAAGACCTTGAAGCAATTTTGTGTTGGTGGCTGTTTCAGCAAGCTTATGTTCAAGTGCTTCATGCGCATTGAGATAGGCATGATTAACAAGAGTTTTTCGTTCACCTTGTTTAGGTAAAGAGAGGGATACTTTGTGGTTTGCTTTGAGACTAAACGCTTCTGTAAGAAGTGCCTTTTCTTCAATTTCTTCAGATAAAAGGATGCTTTTGGGAAGTGGTTTATCATCGTAAAATTGGGCAAGAAAACTCGCTAAAATTTCAGTGCGGGAAAAAGAGGGGTCTGCTTTAGGAAAATAGGCACGGTTTCCCCAATTTTGCCCCATGCGAAAAAAGAACACTTGAATACAGGTCATTCCTTCTTTTTGCGCAATTGCAAATACATCCGCTTCTTTTATCGTTTGAGGATTAATACCTTGATGGCTTTGTATGTGAGAAAGGGCGGATAAGCGGTCACGATAGGAAGCTGCTTGTTCAAAATCAAGATTTTCTGCGGCTTTATGCATAGCTTGAACCATATCGTTTTTAATAGATTGATCTTTTCCCGAAAGGAACGCTTTTGCTCCTTTCACCAGTTCTTTATAATCACTGTCACTAATTTCATGAGTACAAGGTGCAGAACATCGCTTAATTTGATAAAGCAAACAGGGGCGTGTACGGTTTTCAAAAACTGAATCAGTACAGGTTCGTAATAAAAAGGCGCGTTGTAAAACATGAACTGTTTGTGTCACTGCACCAGCAGAAGCAAAAGGACCAAAATAGTGAGCTTTTCGTGTTCGAGCACCACGATGTTTGTAAAGTGCAGGCACTCGATGATCATCTGTAATCATAATATAAGGGAAACTTTTATCATCACGCAGGAGTACATTAAAATGTGGATGCAATCTTTTGATGAGATTGGCTTCTAAAAGGAGTGCTTCTGTTTCTGTATGGGTGACGATAAATTCCATATGATATGTTGCACGAATCATGCGGGTAATGCGATTATTGTGTCCTTGTTCACGTGTATAGTTTGAAACACGTTTTTTGAGATTACGGGCTTTGCCAACATAAAGAATATCACCATTTTCACCAATCATCCGGTAAACCCCTGGCTTATGCGGAAGGTGTCTAACAAACTCTTGTATGAACTTGATACCTTGGAACTGATTTTTCTCATTGCTTTGATTGGCATTATGCCATGTAACATTAGAGAGAAAAGAAAGTTTTTCCCGTTCATTTTGCGGACAATTTGTATTATTTTTCAGGACCATTCCGTTTGTTACGAATATGTTGTTTGTTTAATATATGAAATATTCTTTTTTATTAAATAATGATTATTTATGTCTTTATAATTTTTTTCTATAAATAATATCTTATAACATAAGAGTATGATTTTAGAGAGCCGATTTTTCATAAAAAATATGAGTGTTGTTATTCTAAGGCAGCTTTATGAATTTGGCCAATTTATCCATTAAAATGATTGGAATAGGAAATCCATAATGATTAAGAGGATAGGCTTTCTAAAAAAATAATTCACGCTGATCATTATTAGCTTACCATTATAATATGTTAATATTATCCAAAGAATCAAAGAACTTGATCATTTAATGCCTTTGTATTTTACAACATGATATTTGATTTAGGAAAAATATCAGAGAAAGATCTAAAATAATAGATGTTCTTTTTGAAGCCACTTATGCGTTATTTTGGCATTTTCATCTTGTCCCAGACGGTTGATAAGAAAGGGGCTGAGTTTTTTCATTTCTTCTTCCAAAAGGTAGGGAGGGTTAATAATAATCATACCACTTCCATTCATTGTCGGTGGACTTGAACTTTTTCGGATACGCATTTCAAGCTGTAGAATCTTAGGAATTCCGGTTTGATAAAGCGCGTGAAGAAAACTTTCAATTTCTTTGTCATATTTAACAGGATACCATAACGCGTAGATTCCTCCAGAAAAGCGACGATAGGCTTTCGTTAATCCATCAATAAGGCGGGAAAACTCTCCAGCTTTTTCAAAGGGAGGGTCAACAAGGATAAACCCACGTTTTTCTTTTGGTGGTACATGAGCATTTAAGGAAAGCCAACCATCTAAATGCAGAACTTTTGTCTGATAATCTCCTACAAAGTTTTTTGCTAAAATATGATAATCTTCATTGTGCAATTCTATTGCGGTGAGGCGATCTTGTTTCCGTAATAATTGACGAATAAGAACAGGAGATCCAGGATAAAATACAATGTCTTTTTCCCCTTTATTGAGGGCATCAATGATGTCACACCATGGACAAAGGAGTGTTCTTAAATCTTCTGGGATAGGAGTTGAAAAAAGTCGTTGGACACCTTCGCGACACTCTCCTGTTTTATGTGCTTCTAAAGAAGAAAGGTCATAAATACCGATTCCAGCATGCGTATCTATAACGCGAAAAGCTTTTTCTTTGCGTTTGAGATATTCTACAATGCGAGTGACAATAATGTGTTTAAAAACATCAGCAAAATTGCCAGCATGATAAATATGCCGATAATTCATGGAGTAAACTCTATCATATGTATAACTGTACCGGATTATTAGCATAGAATAATAGAATTGATATCCATAAAAATACTCTTGTAGAAATCAAACAATACCCTCACTCCCAAATTATACACTACAGAAAAAATATTAATGTCATCAGAGCATTTATTCACAGAGCTATTTTTATATAATGAGATTAATCGTTAAAATTTTAATTTTTTTATATGAAAGATAGACAAGAAGAGATCAAACATTTCAATAGAGATATTTATGTTGTAAGAGAATTTTTTTTATGACCGCGGACTCTTTCAGGAAAACTATAAAAAAAACTCAATTAACGAGAATATTAGTGAAGTTTGTTGAAAAATTGAAGGGTATCTTTCAAATTCATTCATAAATTTGCTTGTTTAAAGATTAAAGAATTTCAAATGCTTGATAAAAACATTGTTACATTTATAAGTTTTTTAGAAAGCGTAAAATTATGGATAGAGCAATAAAGTGCTGGTGTTATAGTGATGGATTTTTGTAAAAGTGTGAATGAATCTCATTGCTTTAAGCAGAGCCAAAGCTTTACATTATACACGCTAAATGGCTAGGTTATTGTGTATGATGCTAAAATAAAACTTTTGAAAATTGATATGTGCTCTGCAAGCTATCTCAATAAAATGAGGAATTTTAAACTAAAGTAAATAGGTTTATCTATCTCTAACACTGTATTATCGAGCGGCTTTATAAGGTAATCTTATAAAAAAGGCTAGGATAAGAAATTCTTTTTACATGGATTATGCTTCGATGCCATGCTTTTGATTGAATGTAATTTTCTATTCATGCCCATTCTGGTTTCAATACTGAGATAGGTTAAACACATGATATTATGAGAACGCGTGCCCAGAATCCGGAGACTTGTAATAGTTAGGGCATGCAGTGGCTTAGAGAGCTGGTTATATGGAGGTACTTTACTGAATAAAGGCGCAAGCTGGTACCTTTTTTATTTTTTAGCAGTATTGCCATACCTCGTGGCACTTGAGTTGGTTCATAAAGTGCATTTTTACTCTTTCCGCTAATAGTTTTTATTTACACGACAGATATTAATTGAATGCGATGATGGCTCATATTTCGTATTGTATATGAAATAATGGATGATAAAATTCTTACCCCAACGCAAAGAATAAATGTTGTGCGTAAGATGATCGTTTTTGAAGAGACTGATGATGTGTTAAGAAAGTTTTTTAGAGATTTTTCTTTCTGAATTTTTTAATTGAATACGTAAAATGTTTTACAGCATGTTATGATCTTTATCAGTAAAGGATAATTTGACGGAAATGTTTGTAATGATACGTAAAACATTGTGTAAAAGGAGAGACATTAGCTATAGTATTTACAGGAAGATGAGTAACCTAGGAGATCAGATGAAGTTATTTTAGAAAAGTTTTTAAGTGTTTTGAATTTTGTATGAGGCGGTTTATCATTGTTGAATGGTTTGTGTTATAGTACGCTAAAAAGGGATGAGAGGATAAAAAGTTCTTTTGCAATAAAAGCGTGTAATTGTTTTTAAGTTAAGAAGAAAATATACAAGTAAGATATTATTTTGATACATTCTTCAGAGGAAGCATGAATAAATGAAATCAAATTTAAAAGCATAAGTTAGAGAGAGTAATGGGTAATATTTTTTCACCAACGCATTTAATTATAATTTTATTGATTATCTTTGTGCTTTTCGGTCGCGGTAAAATTTCTGAATTAATGGGCGATGTTGCTAAAGGAATTAAAGCCTTCAAAAAAAATATGAAAGAAGAAGATGATAGCATTGAGGATAAAGTTGAAATGGCTCCTACTTCCCAAATGATTGATGTAGAATCTCAACAATCTCAGCCGTTATCGGTAAAACATGCAACAGCGCGCAGAAAGGTTTCTTCTGCTTCTAAAAAAAGCAAAACATCTGTTGCTAAAAAACAGTAACAAAAACGCAATCATCATTGTGCAATATTTTTTGATGAGAAAGTCGAATTAAGAGATGTTTGGGATTGACGGACCAGAGTTTATCGTAATCTTACTTGTTCTCATCATTGTCGTTGGACCAAAAGATTTACCTAAAATATTAAAGACAGTAGCAAAGATAAGAGCGTATATGTATTCAACAGCAAATGAACTTCGTCATCAGTTTGATGATGTAATAAAACAAATCGAGCGCGATAATTTGCAAAAAGTATGTTCGGATATTAGCGATTCAAGCAAGAAGTTGACAGAGATTTTTGATCCCATTCAAAATACATTAGAAGATATCCACGATAATTTGGATGTTAAGGCAACACACCATAAATCAAAAAAAGATAAAGAAATTTTGGAATGCGATCAAAACGTAACCAATAAAGATACGACAGTATCTATTGCTTCTAAAGATAAAGAAGATATGTCATGAATGTTAAGAAAGATGAAGTTGATGCCCATATGGCTCCACTTTTAGAACATTTAATTGAACTTCGTCAGCGAATTATTTCTGCCTTGGTTGCATTTATGATCGCTTTTATGATGTGTTTTCTTGTTAAAGATTATATCTTAAATTTTTTACTATGGCCATATCAGTGGGCAATGAAAATAGCAGGGGGTAACCCTGAGGGTATTCGTTTGCAATCAACGCAAGTATGGGAAACTTTTTTAACGAAGATGAAGCTTTCTGCTTTTGGGGGAATTATTTTATCTTTTCCCTATACGGCTTTTCAGTTTTATAGTTTTATTGCACCAGGGCTTTATAAAAATGAGCGGATGGCTTTTTTACCATTTCTCATTGGGGGGCCTATTTTATTTTGTATTGGGGGAGCGTTTGTTTATGGTCTATTAGCGCCAATAATACTATGGTTTAGCCTTTCTCAACAATTTCTTCCAGATGTTCATTTAAAAATAGAGTTTATAGTGCGTATTTCTGATTATTTGGGCTTTATGACATCATTTATCCTAATTTTTGGTTTGATTTTTCAATTACCTCTTGTCATCAGTCTTTTAACAAAAATTGGATTTTTAACGTCTCATGATTTGGTGTCTAAACGAAAATGGGCTATTTTGCTCTCTTTTATTATTGCGGCAATCATAACGCCGTCGGATTTTTTTACGATGTTTGCAGTGGCTTTACCAACGATAGCACTTTACGAGATTTCAATTTTAATTGCTTACAGTATAGAAAAGAGAAGAAAATCCGCTTAAGAAAAGTGTATAATCTTATGCGATAAGGAATGAATAAAAACAATATAAATGAGGAATTTTTATGCTTGATATTAAGTGGATTCGTGACAATCCTGAGAAATTAGATAAAGCACTCGTAAGTAGAGGTCTTGAGCCACAAGCTGAAAGGTTAATACAACTTGATCTTGCACGTCGGTCGCATATTGCTAAGGTGCAATTGGCGCAGGAACGTCGCAATGCTATTTCAAAGGAAATAGGACAGGCTTTAGCGGTATCGGATCAGCAAATGGCTGAACGTCTTAAAGCTGAAGTTGAAGAGATTAAAGCTTTTCTTTCCTCTGCAACAGTGGAAGAAAAACAGCTGACGGAGAGTCTTGAGAAAATTCTTTCAGCACTTCCAAATATTCCATTAGATGATGTTCCAGAAGGTAAAGATGAAAGTGATAATGTCGTCATTCGACATTTTGGTACACCTCCAACATTTAATTTTACACCAAAGGAACATTTTGATCTTGGTCAAGATCTCAAGCAGATGAATTTTGAACGAGCTAGTCGTTTGTCTGGAACACGTTTTACAGTACTTTCAGGGGCATTAGCACGGCTAGAACGAGCATTAGGCCAATTTATGCTTGATGTGCATGTCAATGAGAATGGTTACACAGAAGTCTCAACACCTCTTCTTGTTCGTGATGAGATTGTTTACGGAGCAGCACAATTACCGAAATTTGCTGAAGACCTTTTTCGTACAACAGATGGTCGATGGCTTATTTCCACAGCAGAAGTGCCATTAACCAATTTGGTCAACGATGAAATTCTTGAAATATCAGATTTACCACTGCGATTTTCTTCTTTATCTCCCTGTTTTCGTTCAGAGGCGGGAGCAGCCGGTCGTGATACGCGCGGTATGTTGCGTCAGCATCAATTTTGGAAAGTTGAAATGGTCTCGATTACCAGTGAAGAGCAGTCTTTAATTGAATTGGAACGTATGACGGAATGTGCAGAAGATATATTAAAGCGGCTTGGTTTGCCTTTTCGCACAGTGGTTCTTTCTACGGGTGATATGGGGTTTGCAGCGCGTAAAACCTATGACATCGAGGTTTGGCTTCCTGGTCAAGAATGTTATCGTGAAATTTCTAGCTGTTCAGTTTGTGGAGATTTTCAAGGTCGTCGTATGAATGCGCGCTATCGTAAAGACGGCGATAAAAAATTGCATTTTGTTCATAGCCTTAATGGTTCTGGTACGGCTGTTGGACGTTGTCTTATTGCAGTACTTGAAAATTATCAACAGGCTGATGGATCAATTATTATTCCAGATGTTTTACAACCTTATATGGGAGGCATGCGCTGTATTACTGCTTAATTTTACGAAAGGAGAGACAATATGCGTTTATTGCCAAGAGGTGATGATACACAGACGCAAGTTTTTGCCATTTTAAAAGAAGCAGTTTGTCAGTATGATAAAAATGTACCTCCATTGGAGATTGAATGATACTATGGGGCAAAAGGGTATTTTACAATTTCGTGAGGAGTTAGCCGCTCTTGTACTGAAAATGCGTAGCAAAGGCATTGATGACGTGCGATTTTTTTCGGCATTAGAGAAAATTCCGCGTCAACAGTTTGTTGCTGCTCCTTGGTTCAATAGTGCTTATGATAATAAAGTTATTCCCCTTGAGTGTGGTGAATATATGGAACGTTTGGAAGAACAACTCTTAATTCTTTCGGCATTATCGTTGAAAAAAAGGCATCGTGTCTTAGAAATTGGTACAGGATCTGGTTTTTGTACTGCTCTTATGGCATGTCTGAGTGACCGTGTGACAACGATTGATCGTTATAAAACGCTTGTTGATTTAGCACGCCAAAAATTTCAAACTTTAGGAATTGAAAATATTGTTATACGGCAGATTGATGGAAGTCATAGCGTGACAGGCTTAGGATCATTTGATCGCATTCTTATTTGGCCATCACGGTTTGATGAACCAAAGGAATTTTTAGAACTTTTAGCTGAAAATGGAATTCTCATTCAGGCGATAGGACCTGACGAAGGGGTACAAACAGTGACGCGCTATACAAAAATTGGTAGTCGATTTGAGTGTTTAGAACTGTTCCAAGTGCGTTACCAACCTTTTATTAAAGGCATTGCGGAGATACTTTAATTTTTAAAAGCTAAGAAGTTTCTGCGAATTGTCTACGTTAAATTCATTTTGATCTTATATAAAGATATTTATGAATAAAACATCTCATTTTAACTCTTCGGTAATTTAAAAAAGCTTTAATGGAGTGAGTTGATTATTGATGAGTGAGCAAAACGATGTGTCTAAAAGCTTTGGATAATATTTTCCAGCATAATTTTCAGAGAATAACTTTGTTAGCGGTGGTAACTATTGTTGCTGGTTGTAGTTCTGGTACACAGCGTTTTTCCAATACGTTCTCTCATCGTACGGTATCATCTCAATCAAATATATCAAACACTATGTATACAGACCCGCGAATGCTATCATACGGTAGTGGTATGATACAAAGCACTGAATTGCCACCTGTGGAATCAGGTGATGATTCGTGGGGAGATGATAATTCCCCCTATAATTTTCCACATCAAGATAGGATAACTTCTTCTGATGGTCGCGTTATGGGCTCCCCTCCACGTAATCTTGGAACACTTTCTCGTTCACAAATGGATAAATCTCCTATTTTTCGGCGGAATTCTTATATTGTCCAGAGTGGAGATACACTGCTCAGTATTGCACGACAAGTAGGGGTTAGTGTTGAGGCATTAAAATTAGCAAATGGTATAAACAGCAATTCCATTTATATCGGTCAGGTCCTTGTTGTTCCAAGCAGGCGTACATTAGCAGCTTCAAATGCACACAATAATAACGATTGGGCAGTGTCAACAACAGAATCTGCATCCCAATTTCAAGTGATGTCCTCTATAAAAAACAAGAAGTCCTCTCCTATATATAAAGCTCCTGTAACAACGCCACCCTCTGCAAAGATGAACAAATCAAGTTCTGAGAAAAATTTTTCTAAACAGATGACGCAATTGAAACATGAGACTGGTTTGTCAAGTACTGTTACGAATACAGATAATATGACGACTCCGCAAGCCACAGGAATTTCTAAGATGCGTTGGCCAGTACGAGGGCGTTTATTAAGCCAGTTCGGTCAAAAAAAGGGAACAGTAATGAATCGAGGAATAGATATTGCAGTGCCTGAAGGGTCTTCGGTAAAGGCGGCAGAAAATGGTGTGGTTATTTATGCGGGAGATGGACTAAAAGAGCTTGGTAATGTTGTGATGATTCGACATGAAAATGATATTATCACTATTTATGGATGTAATAGTAAGCTTGTTGTTAACAAAGGACAAAGGATAAGGCGCGGTGATGAGATTGCTAAATCTGGTGTTTCAGGAAATGTTAAAACGCCACGTGTCTATTTTGAGATGCGTAAGAATTCATTACCTGTTGATCCCCTTAAATATTTAGAAAACTAATTTATTGATGACTTTTACATTTGAATAGTCTTACAGTTTATAGAAAATTCATGAAAAACAATTGATTTTCTTAAATCAATAACATTGCAGCAAAAAATCATTGGTTTCAGGAAAGTAGTTCGTTGGGGTCGTTAGATATTACCATCTTTGTATTTATGAAAGTGTAAGACAATAGTATCATACTATTTGTCAGCTTTGAGTGTTCCAATTGCTCTTGCATTTGAGAGAAGCATGAAAAAAATATTTCACGCCTTTCTTAAAAAGTTTTTATCTACAGGCTCATTTCATATGTGTGACGTGCAAGAAAATCGTTTTGATTAATTCAGAAGGTTTGAAATAAGAGCGTTTTATTGTATTTAGATCTGTCGTTCGATATCAAAAACGATAAATTATCTATATAAATTAAAGTTTGTTCATTAGAAAAATTATCTTGTATAATTTATTGAGTTAGTGAAAAGATTTATATTGTAGGATATACAATAGGGGAAAGTGAATCTATTTTTTAAGATTTTTCTCATTGTATTTTGGTATTCTGCCTCTTAAGGATTTATTGTATTTTTGTAAAGCTGTGATTAGATTATGTAGTTATTGCTTTTTATGATAAATTCTTTAGGAATTTTTTCTGTATCGGAATTTCATTTTAATAGAGTGGGAAATACCTGAGGTTTAACTATAGGAGATAAAAATGTTTATTACGAACGCTTATGCTCAAGTTGCAGGCGATGTTTCCGGTGGAATTTCATTTGCTAACGCTGTCCCATTCATTTTAATTTTTGCAATTATGTATTTTTTTATCATTCGTCCACAGCGTGCCCAAATGAAAAAACGCCAAGAAATGCTTAATGCAGTACGTCGTGGTGATACAGTTATAACGGGTGGTGGTATTATCGGCAAGGTTACGAAGGTTCACGACGAGAGTGGTGAATTAGAGGTTGAAATTGGTGAGAGTATGAATATTCGTGTTATTCGCTCAACATTAGCTGATGTGCGTGTTAAAGGTGAGCCGGTTGCAGAAAAAAAATCAAAACTTAATGCTAAAGCAAAAACACCACAAAAGTCTAAATCTAAAACGACAACGAAAGAAGATATGAGTATCTCTGAAGAGAAAAAAGCTATATCAAAGGAAAATGCATCTTAAGGTGTAATGGCAGTTTATTACATTTTTTAAGCATTTTTGTAAAAAGCTTGGCAAGATCAAGACAATTTCATTGGAAAAGGGGCTTTTATAGTGGCTACAGAAAATGGAGTTTTTGTTTTCTTTAGATTATTAAAATAGTTGCTTTATTTATAGAATATTACGCAATTTTTTTCTGTTTTTTAAATAAGATCATTGTTTTTATAAAAAGAAATTTGTGAGTAAATAAGCTGAGGAAACTTTTTAAAAGATAGATTTATTGAAGCAGGTATAGCAATTTATCGCGATTTATTACCAAATTTTCCTATATTTGTTGTATGAGAAGATTAGGGTGTTATATAAAAATTTTCACTTCAGTACTAGGTTATGGTTAACATATCAATGTTTATATCAGCCTTACTTTAATTTTTATGGTGAGAAGTAGCAAAGACAATTGGATTATTCAAAAATAAAAGGTGCTTATTCATGTTCGATGCAATTCAAATTCGTGAAGCACATTTTCCAAGTCGCGCACCTATTGATGCTTATGGAAATGGTGGGTTTCGTTTTGCTGATATGTCTCATAGAGGTTCTATTATTTGTGTACCATCAGGTATTTATGGCATTGACATGGCAGGGCCTATTCCCACTCAAGGGGATATATCTCGTATTTTAGAAGAAGCTTCTGAAATCGAAGTTTTATTAATAGGTACTGGAATTGAATTATTACGATTACCTGAAGAGTTACGGGTGCTTTTAGGGGAAAAACGTATTTCATCAGATACAATGAGTACGGGAGCGGCGGTGCGTACATTTAATGTTTTATTGGCTGAAGATCGCGCTGTTGCGGCGTTATTATTTGCGGTAGAATAGAGTATTGTTTAATAAAACAAATGCTCTCGTCTAGTATGAAAGACTTGTGCGATTATTTTTCTGCGCCGTAAAGTACCGTCGTTTAAGGCGGTGATATAAGGGTATAGAATATACATAACTTAACATATTAAAGTGTTTTTAAATACAGCGGCAAGTATTTAGGACAAAGCTTGCTCGTCGTTCCTAATGAATCACATGAGTGATCAACTCTTGGCACTTGAGACAGTTCATAAGAGGCATTTTTAATTCTTTCTTATACAGTTGTTACCTACAAGCCAGTTACGCTTGGGACGTGCAAGGGAATGGTTTTTATTAATTTAACATGGAATTGGTTTGAAATGAAAGCATATCTACGATATTTGGGATTCTAATTTAACATACAAAACAACAAATTATGATTATAAATAAATGTATTGATAGTAACAGAAACTCACCGAGAGCAATTGGACTTTTTACAAATTGGTATTGGTAAGAACCTTTGTCTTTTAGGATGGGGAGGAGGTCAATGAGTTGATGAAGTTTTTGTGATCAGTGTATTTTTTATAAAATAACATTGTCATCTATCCACTGAAAAAGTGTTTTTCGTTGTTTGTTGTTCAAGTTTTACTATGCATGTTACGATTGTTTTTTAGCTTTTTTACTGCAAATGAAAACTTGAAGTCCTATAAGATAAGTTTTATCAGAAAAATTATTTATTTAATTTTTTTCTTTCTAAAACGAAAAGTGACTAGAAAAGAAAATTTAATTCACAATACAGTTAAGAGACACATTTAAAAATCTTATTTTCTGAACTGTATTTGCTTATCCTTCATTTTTTAATATGAATAAAAAGAGGATATTAATTTAATTGCTAAAAAAGGGACGTTAATAGGTTCATAGAATGATAGGCTCTCTTTCTTATTGTCTTGATATTTTACGTACCATAGATCGTGATCGCTATATATCGGTTTTATTTGCGCCTAAAAAAAAGCGCCAAGCATTGGCTGCTCTTTATGTATTTAATGCTGAAATTTCTCGTATTCGCGAAAGTGTACATGATCCACTCATAGGAGAAATACGGTTACGTTGGTGGTATGATGCTATTGCTCATGGTGAAATGCAAACGAGTGGAAACAATCCGATTTTGAATGATTTATTAAAAGCAATGACTCTTTTTAATTTACCTAAGACAGCTTTTTTACGTTATTGTGATGCGCAAATTTTAGATCTTTATCACAATCCAATAGAAACACTTCATGATCTAGAGCATTATTGTGGTGAGACAGCAGGCATAATTTTACAGCTTTCTTGTCAGATATTAGATCCTGAAACTGCACAAGAGTTTACAGATATCTATGAACATGGAGGGATTTCTCAAGGATTAAGCGGTGTATTGCGTCTTTTATCATTCATGCAATCACGATATCAATATTATTTACCTACTGATATATTAAAGGCTGTAGGAGTGAATAGGGAAGATTTGGAATCTCATCGTCTCAGTGATCAACAAAAGGGTCGTATTGTTGAAGCTATGGTAGCATTATCACGCGATCATTATACCCAATTTTACGAGTATTCTTGTACTTTACCTAGAATTCTTAAGCCAGCTTTTCTTCCATTGGTCATTGTACCGGCTTCTCTTCAAAAAGCTATACAGCTGGGGGCAGCAATTTTTCAAGAGAGTGCAACTTTGCCATTGATATATCGTTATTGGTTGATAACAAGGGCAGCAATAAGCGGCAATTTTCCAAAGATACTGTAAAAGAATATTACTACGTTGGAATGCGTAACATGGAGACTGATTTTCTCATATGAAGATAAAAGGAGCCATTGTGATTCCAAACCATTTTTTTGTTATAAAAAATGTTGATGTTTTGGTTGTTATGAACGCAAAAGAATAAGAAATTTTATGATCTTAAAAATACAGTGTATTTCTTCATCAGTAATATGTTTTATACAGTGTATTGGATGGGTGAGATGCAGAGAAAGAAAAACATGAGATAAATCTTAATACATTGGTTTGTTTGATGAAGAACTTTTAAGTACTCTGAATGTATTGATTGTAGCTCATTTGCAAATGAAATAAAATTTCTATTTTATGAGAGAAGTTATCTTAGCAGTCTATAAGTCTATAAAAAACTCTTATTTTTGAGAAATTATAACATCATAATTGATGACTGTTATGATTTATGAATATATTGATTTATAATGATAATTTGTTTTTTCTCATATTGAATGAGAGTCTTGAATAGAAAAAGATTTCTCCATTTTTATAATGAATTTTAAAAATAGTTTTTTTGTATATTATAAGTTTGGTGTGTAAATGAAATCATTTAAGGAAGAAGCAATATGCTCCTTATGAATGATATTAAGAGTAGTAATATGATGCGCTATAAATGAGTGACGATAGGGATGATATTTATAGCTTAATGGGCGACAACCTTTACAACCTTTGGATGAATAATATTTTTTAATGCGTTGCAAAAACGACTCTACATTCCATTGACTATTTTCTCGCAAATCCATACATGCACTGATTTGCGAGAGAATGAATCATTATACAAATGTTTGATCCTAAGATATGCAAACAAGAGATCTATCTTACCTCTTCAACTATAGACGAAGAGCTGACGGAAACTTTATCAAATAAGTTCTTTAAATTATGTAAAATCTTTTTATTGGAGAGCGTTAAAGATCTGATTATAATTTGTGCTATTAATTTCCAAAGGATGTTCTTTATTGGCAACTTGTAGCATTTCTAGCTTGAGATCTTCTCTTATCATCATATCTATATTGGTGCGGACTTCAGTTGAAAGAGTATGAGACGTGATATCTTTAGGCATGGTTACAGTCTTTATTTGATAAATGATACGGTTTGTTGCAACCGGACCTTTTATGATGCCATAATGACCTTTGGGAGCGGAAAATAATGCTTTAATGCCTTCAACGCCAAGGGTTTCAGATGAGTCTTGACGCCGGAGGGTTGGTGTTGTTTGTTTTGTAACACCAAGGGTATGAGCAAGAGCAACAAGACTTTTTCCTTCCGTGAGCTGTTTGAGAGCATTTTGGGCTTTTTCATCAAGAAGACGTTGGATTTCCTCATTTTTCCATTGAGAAAGAACATCTAGCTTAGCCTCTTCAAGTGTCTTATCGCGGGCAGGAATAATTTTATCGACCTTGTACCAGAGATATCCACCATTTTGAAAAGAGAGAGGATCAAGATCGACTCCTTCGTTTGATTGATAGATGGCATTCAGTAAAATATCTTTTTGAGGTAAATCCGTGAGTATTGCACCTTCAAACGTTTTTCCCGTTTTATCAATAGTAATTGTGCGCAAAGATAACTTGTATTGGTCAGCTAACTCTTTGAGAGAAGCTCCCTCAAAACGAGCATTTTCAATGGCAGCATAATTGTTACGGATATCATCAGTAGCACGATTTTTGGCAAGTGTTTGGCGAATATTTTCTTCTACACTTTCAAAAGGAAGAGAGCTTGAAGGTTCAATATGCGTAACGCGAATGAGAACAGGTCCCTGTAAGTCATTTATCACAGGACTGACTTGGCCTTGTTGAAGTTCAAAAATTTCAGATGTCAGATGATTAGGAAGTTCATTTTCTGCGAGAGGACCTTTTTTTATGTCATTAAGAGTCTTTTTTTCAGCTTTTACCAGTTCATCAAAACTCAATCCATCAGCTATTTTTTTTGCTGCATTATCGGCTTCTTCGCGTGAGGGGAATCGCAGTTCTTCGAATGTACGCTTTTCAGGCGTTACAAAACGTGAAGCATTTTGTGTATAATAGGCTTTCGCCTCATCTGTTGAGATATCTTTAGGTTTTACAAAATCATTAAGTTCCATAGATAGCAAAGAGACAGTACGGTATTCTGGAGCACGAAATTGACTTTGATGTGTTTCAAACCATTTTTGTAATGTTTCGTAATCAGGATCAGCAATTGTTTCCTTTTCTTTTAGATCAATAACGAGATAATCAGCAATACGCATTTCTCCTTGATAAAGAGTAAGTGCTTTATAAAAGAGATTTGGTGCCTTCATATCAGAAAGTAAAGCAGCAATAAGCTGATTACGCTTTTCTTGTTTGGTGTAATAATTAAGAAAAGCACTTTCACTAATACGTAAATGCTGAAGATAGTTATAAAACAAGTTTTTATCAAAAGTGCCATTTACCTGGAACATCTTATCAGAACCAATCGTATGAGCTATTGTATCTTTTGAAAGACTTATTTTCATTTTACGTGCTTGTTCATCAAGCAGTACATTTTGTTGTAATTGATTAAATACAAAAGCAGGAATTTGGTATTGCTGCATTTCATTTGTTGTAAACATTCGTCCAAGATGAGCAGCATATGCTAAACGTGCGCTTTGATCGGCGAGTGCAAGACGATAATCATCGACAGTTACTGTGGACTTTCCAGAAGTAATAAGATCTCTTTCACTTTTTTTGTGTAACTGCGGTACCCCCCATAAAAGAATGAAGCATAAGAGTAAAATAGCAAGGAAAATTCTAAAAATCCAAGAATTTGTAGCATTTCTTATGATGTCAAGCATTGTTCAAGTCCATTTTTAATGTGAGTTATTATCAAAGCTGTAATGGAATTTGCAATAAAGAGATGAAAGATGCAAGCTTTAAAGACTTGCTTTCATTTTATAATTTGGTAACTACAGATAAACAATGTATTGTAAAAGCTCTTGAGGTGAAAATATGTCTCAAAATATTCGGCCTTTTCTTGCTGGAAATTGGAAAATGAATGGAACGAGTGAATCGCTTGGAGAGTTGCGTGCTATTGCTACAGGCGTTAGCTCTGATCTAGGTCATCTTTTTGAGGCGCTTATTTGTGTTCCAGCAACGCTTTTATCGCGTGCTTCTAATACGCTGAATGGTGAAAATCTCCTTTTGGGAGGACAAAATTGTCACTTTGATGATCATGGTCCTTATACTGGAGATATTTCAGCTTTTATGCTTAAAGAAGCGGGAGCAAGTCATGTTATTATTGGGCATTCAGAACGTCGTACAGTGTACCAGGAAAATGATGCGATTGTCTGTGCCAAAGTGCAAGCTGCGTGGCGAGCAGGTCTTGTGGCTCTTGTATGTATTGGTGAAACATTGGAGGAGCGTAATAATAATAAAGTACTGGATATTCTCACGCAGCAGCTTGAAGAATCTCTCCCAGATGATGCAACAGCAGAGAATACCATTATCGCTTATGAACCAGTTTGGGCGATAGGCACCGGCAACACAGCGACTCCAGAAGATATTGCAAAAGTACATCATTTCATTCGTGATAGGGTGCGCTCTCGTTTTGGTGATGAAGGCAATAAGATACGTTTGCTTTATGGTGGATCCGTAAAACCATCCAATGCATTTGAGCTTTTAAGCATTGCTCATGTTAATGGTGCTTTGATAGGTGGAGCAAGCTTAAAAGCGATTGATTTTTTAACTATTTGCGATGTTTGTCGTAAACTATAGCAGAGAAATTTGAGTTTCCCCTTGGATTGTGCGTTATTTATGTGTAAATAGCTATTAAAGAGTTATTTGAAGAGCAGGGTTTATGCAAACAGTACTTATAGTTATTCATTTTTTGATTGTGATTACTTTGGTTGGTGTTATATTAATTCAACCTTCAGAAGGTGGTGGGCTAGGTGTGAGTAATAGCTCAGGGTTGATGAAAACTCGTGGATCTCGAAACCCTTTAACACGTTTGACTGCTATTTTAGCCTGTTGTTTTTTTGTTGTGTCTATTGGACTTACCGTGGTGAGTAATATATCAAATTCTAGTTCTGATATTTTAAAGCGTATACCGGTTAATTCAGAACAGAATTCTACCAATAAAGACTCAGGATCAGTCCCATCAACAGATGGTGAGTCTTCCCCTTCTATTCTTGAACAGCTAGGAGGCACTTCGAATTCTTCGCAGGAACAGAAACAGTCCACAAATCCTGAAGTAGAAAGTCCAGTTCCTCAGGTTCTTGAAAATACAGTTCCCGATAACAGTACAAAATAGTTTTTTAAGAAAACATAGACTTTTTAAAAAAGGTGATTTTTTTCGCCTTTTTTATTTTAGAAGAAAAATTGTTTCTTTTTGCATTTTTTGCTGGAAAAATCATTATAAATTGCTTATCACCATAAGCCCATGGCACGTTATGTTTTTATTACTGGTGGTGTGGTTTCTTCCCTTGGAAAAGGCATCGCAGCGGCGGCGTTAGCAGCGTTATTACAGGCTCGTGGTTATCGCGTACGTCTTCGCAAACTTGATCCTTATTTAAATGTTGATCCAGGTACGATGTCGCCTTATCAACATGGTGAAGTATTTGTGACCGATGATGGTGCAGAAACGGATCTTGATCTTGGTCATTATGAGCGTTTTACTGGGCGTTCTGCAAATAGCCAAGATAATATTACAACAGGGCGTATTTATCGCAATATCATTGAACGAGAGCGGCGTGGTGATTATTTGGGGGCAACAGTCCAAGTTATTCCTCATGTTACAGATGAAATTAAGAGATTCATTACGATGGGAAATGAAGAATTTGATTTTGTTTTGTGTGAGATAGGTGGAACGGTTGGTGATATTGAAGCAATGCCTTTTCTAGAAGCGATTCGTCAGCTTCGCAATGAGCTACCGAGACAAAATGTCGTTTATGTCCATCTCACATTAATGCCTTATATTCCTTCAGCAGGTGAATTAAAAACGAAACCAACACAACATTCTGTCAAAGAATTGCAAGCAGTTGGTATTTCTCCTGATATTTTGCTTGTACGTGCAGATCGATCTATTCCAGAAACAGAACGGTGCAAATTATCACTTTTTTGCAATGTTCGCTCCAATGCAGTCATTCAGGCATTAGATATGCCAACGATTTATGATGTTCCTATGGCATACCATAAGGAGGGTTTGGACTCTGAAGTTCTTTGCGCTTTTGGAATTGATTCGGCACCTTCCCCCAAGATGGATCGTTGGGAGGATATTACGCATCGTATTCACAATCCTGAAGGAGAAGTCACGATTGCTATTGTAGGAAAATATACGGGCTTAAAGGATGCTTATAAATCTCTTATTGAAGCGATTGCGCATGGTGGTTTAGCGAATAGAGTGAAAGTTAATATTGAGTGGATTGATTCGGAACTTTTTGAAAAAGAAGATTCTGTTTCAGCTTTACAAAAAGCCCATGGAATTTTGGTTCCAGGTGCTTTTGGGGCACGTGGGGCAGAAGGGAAGATTCGAGCAATTCAATTTGCACGAGAGCGTAAAGTTCCATTTTTAGGGATTTGTTTTGGGATGCAATTAGCTTGTATAGAAGCTGCGCGCAATATTGCACAGATTGAGAATGCTTCATCGAGTGAGTTTTGCGAAACAGACAATCCAATTGTAGGTTTAATGACAGAATGGCTTAAAGGAGACGTCCTTGAAAAACGTACAAGAAATGGTGATCTCGGCGGTTCGATGCGCCTTGGTGCTTTTGCTGCTGAATTAAAAGAAGAGAGTCATATTGCTCAAATTTATGGGATGACCAAGATTGTCGAGCGACATCGTCATCGTTATGAGGTCAATATTGATTATAAGGATAAGTTAGAACAGTGTGGTTTGATTTTTTCTGGGATGTCTCCTGATGGTATTTTACCAGAAACGATAGAATATGTAGATCATCCATGGTTTATTGGTGTTCAATATCATCCAGAATTAAAATCCCGTCCTTTTGATCCACATCCGCTTTTTTCTTCTTTTATTGAAGCTGCTGTAGAACAAAGTCGATTAGTTTAATGCATAAATTGGGTTACTTTACTTTTGAGGGAAAAATGACTAAACCAAATGCCCGTGTGAAAGTTGGAAATATGATTTTTTCAAATGAAATGCCTCTTTCATTAATTGCAGGGCCGTGTCAGATGGAAAGTCGTGATCATGCTTTTGAAATGGCTGGTCGTATTAAAACAATTACCGATCAGCTTGGTATCGGGTTTGTTTATAAATCAAGTTACGATAAAGCCAACAGAACCTCTTTGGGGGCGGCACGTGGTATTGGTCTTGAAAAAGCAATGTCCATTTTTTCTGATTTAAAAAAAGAGTTTAATTGTCCCATATTAACTGATGTGCATACAGAAGAGCAATGTACAATTGTTTCTTCTACAGTGGATATTTTACAAATACCGGCTTTTTTATGTCGTCAAACAGATCTTTTGGTAGCAGCAGCCAAAACAGAATGTGTTATTAACATTAAAAAAGGTCAGTTTTTAGCGCCGTGGGACATGGAGAATGTTTTAAAAAAGGTTGTTTACAGTGGTAATTCGAATGTCATGCTTTGTGAGCGAGGCACGTCATTTGGTTATAACCGACTTGTTTCTGATATGCGTTCGTTGCCTATTTTACGTTCATTGGGTGCTCCTGTTATTTTTGATGCAACACATTCTGTTCAAGAGCCGGGGGGGCATGGTTCTTCATCTGGTGGACAACGTCAATTTGTTGAAGTTTTAGCGCGTGCGGCTGTTTCTGTTGGGGTCGCAGGTATTTTTTTAGAAACGCATCAAGATCCAGATAATGCGCCTTCTGATGGACCCAATATGATTAAAATTGATGATTTACAAAGATTGCTTGAGACTTTAATGGAATTCGATTATCTGTCAAAGAAACTGAATTGAGAAGAAAAAGTATTTCATTAATAGGTTGTTAGAAATGAATCGCGACTTTTATCGGATAAGGAAATACATATGACTATAATTGTCGATATCATTGGACGTGAAGTTCTTGATAGCCGTGGTAATCCAACGGTAGAAGTTGATGTTCATTTGGAAAATGGTGCGTTTGGTCGTGCTTTGGTTCCATCGGGAGCCTCAACGGGAGCCTATGAGGCTGTAGAACTTCGTGATGGTGGTTTGCGCTATCAAGGAAAAGGCGTTGAAAAAGCAGTTGCTGCAGTCAATGGCGAAATTCTTGAAGAACTTGGTGGTCGGGATGCAACAAATCAAATCGCTATTGATCAAGCCATGATTGCTTTGGATGGAACGCCAAACAAAGCCCGTCTTGGTGCCAATGCACTTCTTGGTGTTTCATTAGCTGTTGCAAAAGCAGCTGCGGATTCATTAAATTTACCTTTGTATCGTTATATTGGTGGTACACAAGCGCATATTCTTCCAACCCCCATGATGAATATTATTAATGGTGGTGTTCATGCTGATAATTTGATTGATTTTCAAGAGTTTATGATTATTCCTATAGGAGCTCCTACTATAAGAGAAGCGATCCGTTATGGTGCTGAGATTTTCCATGCATTGAAAAAGCGTTTAAAAGATGCGGGTTATAATACCAATGTTGGTGATGAAGGTGGTTTTGCTCCTCAATTTAAAAGTGCTGATCAAGCAATTGATTTTATTATGGAATCTATCATGATATGTGGTTATAAACCAGGTGAACAAATTGCCATTGGTTTAGACTGTGCTTCAACCGAATTTTATAAAAATGGTTCGTATTTTTATAAAGGTGAGGGGAAATGCCGTGACACCCAAGAGCAGGTAGATTATTTAGCGCAGCTTGTGAAAAATTATCCTATTATTACAATTGAAGATGGAATGGCAGAGGATGATTGGGAAGGTTGGAAGCTACTTACTGACACAATTGGAGAAAAATGTCAGCTTGTTGGCGATGATTTGTTTGTAACGAATTCAGCACGTTTGCGTGATGGTATCAAAATGGGGGTAGGCAATTCTATTCTCATAAAAGTTAATCAAATTGGTACATTGAGTGAAACACTTGATGCTGTAGAAGTAGCACATAAAGCAGGTTATCGTGCCATTATATCTCATCGTTCAGGCGAGACAGAGGATTCTTTCATTGCAGATCTTGCTGTTGCAACGAATTGTGGACAAATTAAAACAGGTTCTCTTGCACGTTCGGATAGATTAGCAAAATACAATCAACTTATCCGTATTGAAGAAATGCTAGGAGCCCAAGCGCATTATGCTGGTGATTTATATCGTGTATAGTTGTGAGCACAAAATATGAAAGTATAAGATCATTTAGATTATGAAATTGATATTTCTTATCAAAGGCATATACGCAATAATTTTTAAGTGTTTAAATTTATAGGGATTAAGATGAGAGGTATAATTATTAGTCAAGATCAAGGAAATTATCTCGTTTCGGGTGATGATGGTAAACGTTATCAGTTTGCGACTTGGGATTGGTTGGGAAAGAATCCACCAAGGATTGGTAATGCTGTTGATTTTGTCTGTGAAGGAGGTGTTGTCAGTTCTGTTTTCCCATTGTTGAGACCAGGTACAGAGAACTCAAAGATAATGTTCGCACTCCTTTGTTGGTGTGCAGGTATCTTTGGTGTCCATCGTTTTATGGTTGGTAAAGTTAGGACTGGTGCTTTAATGCTGGTTCTATCTTTATCATTGTTTGGATTGATAATTACCGGAATTTGGGCAGTTGTTGATTTTATAGTCATTCTTGGAGGAAGATTTACGGATAAAGATGGGAATCAGATTACAGATTTTTAAAAATTTTATAATAAAGAGAAAGTAATTCAGTTCGCTTTTTATTTTTATAAATAATTAAGTTGCATCATGCAAAATTATTGTACTATATTTATTTAATATGAGATATTAAAAAACATGTACAGCTAAGTAAAAGTATTGAAAAAGACAATGCTATTTTATACGGGTAAAGCAAAGACGCAAATTAATTAAGGCGTGCATTGTTTTTCTACTTATGGCAGTGGATAGCATTAGATTATTGGAGGCTCCAAACTATCCTAATTTCACGTTTATTACGGCTGCTATAAATTGTATTTACACCGTGAGGTTAATCCGCATATTATCAAATTAAAAATAATCTCTTTATGAATAACACATAAGGAGCGTGGGTAAGGATGAAGGGTGAAATTATTGTTCAAAATCAAGGGGTTTATCTCGTTTTGGGAGGTGATGATAAGCGTTATCAATTTGAGGATTGGAATTGGTTAGGAAAAAACACCAAGCATAGGGGATACCGTTGATTTTATCTTTATTTTAATAGGAAATTTTAGGAAAAGCTACAAATTAGAGGATATCCAATATTTATAATATAAAAAGTGGGGCATTCAGCTTACTTTGATCGTATTAAGGGGGGGGATAAATTGAAATAACAAATTATTTAGCGTAGATTTGGTAATGAGGTATTAATCAAAATCATGCATAGTTGGGCAAAATATTAAGAAATTTGTGCTGTAAAGACTGTGCTATTTTATGTGGACAAAGCAGAAACGTCGATCAATCAAAGTACGCTTTGTACTACCTCTTATGACGGTGGGAGTCTTAAGCTATTTCAGTTATCACATTTATCATGGTGAGTATGGATTGTATTCACGCAGTGAAGTTAATCAGCATATTAGCGAATTAGAAAAGGAGCTTCATAAAATAGAAGCTGAGCGGATATTCATGGAAAAGCGTATTTCTCTTTTACGCAACGGGCATATAGAAAAAGATATGTTGGATGAGTATGTCCGAAAGAATTTGAACTTCTCTAAGTCAAATGAACTGACAATCTTAATACCTTGAAATGATACTAAAGGTAAATGAAAAATCGCTTAATTTAAACAATAATCAGCAATGATATTGTTTAAGCCGATTGATAAGGCTTGTAACTTTTGTTCGTAAAGGTTATTCCTAAATAATCATAAAAGGGAGTTTAATATGGCAGAACGACTTAAAAAAAATTCTGCGTCGGTGGCGCGCACTGCATTATCAAGCACCACAAAGAAAGCACCAATAGCAGATTTTACAAAAGAAGAAGAAATTGATGCCTATCGTGAAATGCTTTTAATTCGCCGTTTTGAAGAAAAAGCAGGACAACTTTATGGTATGGGGCTTATTGGGGGATTTTGTCACCTTTATATTGGTCAGGAAGCCGTTGTTATAGGAACATTGAAAGCGGCAAAAGAAGGTGATCAGGTTATTACGTCTTACCGTGATCATGGTCATATGTTAGCCGTTGGGATGAGTCCGCGTGGTGTCATGGCAGAATTAACGGGACGTCAAGGTGGCTTTTCCAAAGGGAAAGGTGGCTCGATGCATATGTTCTCTAAAGAAAAGAACTTTTATGGAGGACATGGTATTGTTGGTGCGCAGGTTCCCATTGGTTCAGGTTTGGCATTTTCGAATCAATACCTTGGTAAAGATAATGTGACATTGGTTTATTTTGGTGATGGTGCTGCAAATCAGGGGCAGGTTTACGAGAGTTTTAATATGGCTTCACTTTGGAAGCTTCCCGTTGTTTATATTATTGAAAACAATCAGTATGCTATGGGAACGTCAGTTTCACGTGCATCTGCAGAAACTGATTTTTCACGACGTGGTCTTTCTTTTGAAATTCCAGGTATTGTTGTTGACGGTATGGATGTTCGATCAGTAAAAGGAGCTGCTGATGAAGCAATTTCTTGGGCACGCTCAGGTAAAGGACCGATCATTCTTGATATGCAGACCTATCGCTATCGTGGTCATTCCATGTCTGATCCAGCAAAATATCGTTCAAAGGAAGAAGTCCAAAAAATAAAAGAGGAGCACGATCCGATTGATCAAGTAAAAAGTCGGATTCTTAAAAAAAATTGGGCGAGCGAAGACGATTTAAAATCTATTGAGAAAGAGGTCCGTGCAATTGTTGCTGATGCGGTAGATTTTGCACAAAGTGATCAAGAGCCAGATGCTTCTGAGCTCTATACTGATATTTTAGTTTGATGCGAGGGAAGCAAGTATGTCTATTGATATTTTGATGCCGGCGCTTTCACCAACTATGGAAGAAGGTAAACTGTCTAAATGGCTCAAGAAAGAAGGTGATAAGGTTAGCTCTGGCGATGTTATTGCTGAAATTGAAACGGATAAGGCTACAATGGAAGTAGAGGCCGTTGATGAAGGTACTCTTGGTAAAATTTTTGTGCCTGAAGGTTCAGAAGGCGTAAGGGTTAACACTGTTATTGCAATTTTGTTAGAAGAAGGTGAGCGTGCTGAGGATATTTCGCAACCTACTGATACAGCACAAAAACCTAAGGAATCTGCTCTTTCTCTGCCTTTGTCAGTTCCGCAGGCTGCTCCTACTTTTGATACATCTCTTAATTTTGATATTCCAGCGGGAACACAAATGGTTACAATGACAGTTCGTGAAGCGCTTAATCAGGCTTTGGCTGAGGAAATGCGGCGTGATGAAACAGTTTTTCTTATGGGGGAAGAGGTCGCGCAATATCAAGGTGCCTATAAGGTTAGTCAAGGTTTGTTGGAAGAATTCGGAGAACGCCGAGTTATTGATACCCCAATTACAGAGCACGGTTTTGCTGGGTTGGCTGTTGGGGCTGCTTTTGGTGGGTTACGTCCTATTGTCGAGTTTATGACATTTAATTTTGCGATGCAGGCGATGGATCAAATTATTAACTCAGCAGCCAAAACACGTTATATGTCTGGTGGACAAATGACCGCTCCTATGGTTTTCCGAGGTCCCAATGGCGCGGCTGCCCGTGTTGGTGCTCAACATTCTCAATGTTATGCTGCATGGTATAGTCATGTACCAGGTCTGAAAGTTGTCATGCCTTATAGTGCTGCAGATGCGAAAGGTTTGCTGAAATCTGCTATTCGTGATGATAATCCTGTTATTTTCCTTGAAAATGAGATTTTGTATGGGCATCAATTTGATGTTCCTCAACTGGATGATTTTCTTTTGCCTATTGGTAAGGCACGTATTCATAAGTCTGGACAAGATGTGACGATTGTTGCATGTGGAATTGGGATGCATTATGCTGTTCAAGCGTTACCAGAAATTGAAAAACTTGGTATTGATGTTGAATTGATTGATTTACGAACCATTCGCCCGATGGATCTTCCAACAATTCTTTCGTCAGTTAAAAAAACAGGTCGTTTGGTTACAATTGAAGAGGGATTTCCTCAGTCATCTGTGGGAACTGAAATAGCAACGCGTGTTATGCAGCGGGCTTTTGACTATCTTGATGCGCCAATTGCTACGATTTCTGGCAAAGATGTTCCGATGCCTTATGCCGCTAATCTTGAGAAGTTGGCTTTGCCTAATACTGCTGAAATTATTGAGGCCGTTAAGGCTGTGACATACAGAGCATAACGGAGGAAAGCATAATGCCCATTAAAATTACAATGCCAGCGCTTTCCCCTACGATGGAAGAGGGAAATTTAACAAAATGGAATATTAAGGAGGGAGATAAGGTTTCCTCTGGTGATGTTATTGCTGAAATTGAGACGGATAAAGCGACAATGGAAGTCGAAGCCGTTGATGAAGGTAGGGTTGCTAAAATTGTTGTTCCTGCTGGAACACAAGGCGTTAAAGTAAATGCTTTAATTGTTGTTTTAGCAGAAGAAGGTGAAGATTTAGCTGAAGCTGCAAAAGTTACAGAAGAAATCTCTTCTTCTACAAGACAAGAATCAGAGGGCATCAAACAGACAGATTCTCTGAAACAGACGGACTCAAAGGGAATAAAAATGCCTCATGAATCATCAACTGGGCAATTAATACAGCAAGATAAAAAGGAAGCTCGTCTTTTTGCCTCTCCCTTAGCGCGGCGATTAGCATCTCAGGCAGGTCTTGATTTATCCCTTATTTCTGGAAGTGGTCCGCATGGGCGTATTATTAAGCGCGATGTAGAAAAAGCTGTGAGCAGCGATATGTCTAAAGTGTCTTATTCCTCACCGATAGGGGAGCTAATAGCTACAGGTGCTTCGGACAAACAGATATTGAAACTCTTCAAAGAGGATGAATATAGCTTCGCTCCCCATAATAATATGCGTAAAACAATCGCGACACGTTTGGTGGAATCAAAACAGAGAGTCCCACATTTCTATGTAACGGTAGATTGTGAACTTGATGCGCTATTAGCACTGCGTACACAACTAAATGCTGCTGCTCCAATGGTTAAGGGGCAGGAAGAAACTCAGCCTACTTATAAGCTTTCTGTTAATGATATGGTGATCAAAGCTGTCGCACTTTCTTTGAAAGCGGTTCCTGATGCGAATGTTTCTTGGCTTGAAGGCGGGATGCTTCATCATAAACATTGTGATGTTGGGGTTGCTGTTTCTATTCCCAATGGATTAATTACACCGATTATTCGCCATGCAGAGGAAAAGCCGTTATCACTTATTTCCAAAGAGATGAAGGATTTTGCAAAGCGTGCGCGCGAGGGCAAGTTAAAAATGGAAGAATATCAGGGTGGAACAACAGCTGTATCAAATATGGGGATGTATGGTGTGAAAAGTTTTTCTGCTATTCTTAATCCACCGCATGCGACAATTTTTGCGATTGGTGTAGGGGAGCAACGTGCTGTTGTTAAAAATGGTGCATTAGCTATTGCGACAGTTATGTCAGTTACAATTTCTGCGGATCATCGTGCTGTCGATGGTGCTTTAGCAGCAGAGCTCGCGCGGACTTTTAAGAAGATGATTGAAAATCCATTAGCAATGTTAGTTTGAACTGTTTAACAGTTCTTCACGTAAATTGTGAGAGAGTGTATTTAAGAGAATAAAAACAAATTTAAAGAGTTTGAAGAGCAGAGGTATTGCTGTTTCTAGTTTGGGTAAAGCATTTATAGAAAGCTTAGAGTATAGAGACATAAGATAATTCTGTTATGTTCATTTTCAGTCTTAAGTTCAAAAAATGCATATCCATTTTATATATATCCATGGAGGAATTACTGTGGCAAATCTTTATGATGTAATTGTGATTGGATCAGGTCCAGGCGGATATGTAACCGCAATTCGTGCA
Source organism: Bartonella sp. AP7XZML (assembly GCF_042195745.1). Taxonomy (NCBI): domain Bacteria; kingdom Pseudomonadati; phylum Pseudomonadota; class Alphaproteobacteria; order Hyphomicrobiales; family Bartonellaceae; genus Bartonella; species Bartonella sp. AP7XZML. The sequence goes on along the minus strand of NZ_JBHIOT010000062.1, from coordinate 27,044 downwards.
GCACAATGTGGCTTTAAGACTGCGATTGTTGAACGTGAACATTTGGGAGGGATCTGTTTAAATTGGGGATGTATTCCCACAAAGGCCCTTCTACGTTCAGCGGAAATGAAACATTTTGCTGAACATGCGAAAAATTATGGACTAAAAATTAATGGTTCAATTGAGGCAAACATCAAAGATGTTGTGGCACGTTCACGCGGTGTTTCAGCACGTTTAAATGCTGGTGTTGGTTTTTTAATGAAAAAAAACAAAATTGATATTATCTGGGGTGAAGCAAAGCTTACTAAAGAAGCAAAGGGAAGCCTTCCTGCGGAAATTATGGTTTCTTCATCCTCCAAACCGATTATGCAACCGCAAAATCCAGTCCCTAAAGGGACGTTAGGGGAGGGAACTTATCAAGCAAAGCATATCATTATTGCAACGGGCGCACGTCCTCGTGTCCTTCCTGGTATTGAGCCAGATGGAAAACTCATTTGGACTTATTTTGAAGCTATGATACCGCCAGCAATGCCAAAATCGCTTTTGGTTATAGGGTCTGGGGCTATTGGCATTGAATTTGCTTCTTTTTATCATGATATGGGGGCGACAGTAACTGTTGTTGAAATGATGCCCCATATCATGCCTGCTGAAGATATTGAAATTTCAACGTTTGCTCGTAAACAGTTAGAGAAAAAAGGTTTACGCATTCTTCGTCAAGCAAAAGTAACAAAGGTTGAAAAATCTTCCGATTCTGTAAGTGTACATATTGATGTTCAAGGTAAAATAGAGTCAATGACTGTTAACCGGTTGATTTCCGCTGTTGGGGTGCAAGGTAATATTGAGAATCTTGGTTTAGAAGCTTTGGGAATAAAAACCGATCGCGGGTGCATTGTAACTGATGAATGGAGTTGGACGGGGGTGGAAGGCATTTATGCTATTGGTGATGTAGCAGGTCCTCCTATGTTGGCCCATAAAGCAGAAGAAGAAGGTGTGATATGTATTGAGCATCTTGCAGGTTTGAAGAGTGCTCATCCGCTTGATAAAAGAAAAATTCCAGGGTGTACATATTGTACACCACAGGTTGCCTCTGTAGGGCTTTCAGAAGCGGCTGCAAAAGAAGCAGGTTATGATATACGTATTGGTCGTTATTCTTTTGCTGCGAATGGTAAAGCGATTGCTTTGGGTGAAGATCAGGGGTTAGTAAAAACGATTTTTGATAAAAAAACAGGACAGCTTCTCGGGGCCCATATGGTAGGGGCTGAGGTAACAGAATTGATACAGGGTTTTGTTATTGCTATGAATCTTGAAACAACAGAAGAAGAATTAATGCATACTGTCTTTCCACATCCGACCTTATCGGAAATGATGAAAGAAAGTGTATTAGATGCTTATGGTCAAGTTTTAAACGCTTGATGACTGGATTGTATGAAAAATTTTATATTTTTGATTGTTACTTCGTATTTATAAGGCAAAGGCTTAAATGGTTACGGTTGTTGATAGAGTTGCAAATAGACGATTGCGTCATCCTGAAAAGGCACATCGTCCTGATACAAGCGTTCAAAAAAAGCCAGATTGGATTCGTGTAAAAGCGCCAACATCACCAATTTATAAGGAAACACATGGTATTGTACGTACGCATAAGTTAGTGACTGTATGTGAAGAAGCTGGTTGTCCTAATATTGGCGAATGTTGGAGCCAGAGGCATGCTAGCTTTATGATTTTAGGTGAAATATGTACGCGTGCTTGTGCTTTTTGTAACGTTGCAACAGGTATTCCACTTGCCGTTGATGATAATGAGCCAGAACGTGTCGCTGATGCTGTTGCACGGATGGAATTAAAACATGTTGTCATTACATCTGTTGATCGTGATGATCTTGCTGATGGTGGTGCTGAGCATTTTGCAAAAGTTATTTATGCGATTCGTCAAAAAACTCCTAAAACAACAATTGAAGTTCTTACACCTGATTTTCGTCATAAGGATGGCGCTTTAGAAGTTGTTGTTGCTGCTAAGCCTGATGTTTTTAATCATAACTTAGAAACAGTTCCTTCTAAATATTTGAAGGTCCGTCCAGGGGCACGTTATTTTCATTCAATTCGTTTATTACAACGTGTTAAAGAACTTGATCCAACAATTTTTACAAAATCGGGAATTATGGTTGGCCTTGGGGAGGAGCGAAATGAAGTTTTGCAATTGATGGATGATTTGCGCGCTGCTGATGTTGACTTTATGACAATTGGACAATATTTGCAGCCTACACGAAAACATCATCCAGTTGTTCGTTTTGTGCCTCCTGAAGAATTTGAGTCTTTTGCCAAGATTGGTAAAGTAAAAGGATTTTTACATATGGCCTCCAATCCTCTAACGCGTTCATCTCATCATGCTGGAGATGATTTTGCCATTTTGCAAAAAGCGCGTGATGAAAAATTTTCCTTACAGAGATAATTATGCCGATTTTTACAATACATCGGCAGATCACCCATAGTGCCAGTGAAATGTTTGATCTGGTTTCAGATATTGAGCGTTATCCTGAATTTTTACCAATGTGTGAGTCTTTAATAATACGTTCTCGAAAAGAATATGGAAAAAAAATATTGCTTCTTGCGGATATGACCGTTGGCTATAAGATTATTCGTGAAACTTTTACGACTCAAGTATTTCTTCAGCCGGAAAAAAGTCTTATAGAAGTTAAATATATTGATGGTCCATTCAAATATCTTGAAAATCGTTGGGCCTTTCATGATATTGAAAATACCAATGCATGTAATGTAGAGTTTTTTATTGATTATGAATTTAAAAGTAAAATGCTTGGATTAGTGATGGGCTCAATGTTTGATATTGCGTTTCGTAAATTTACCGAGGCTTTTGAGAAGCGTGCGCATCAGATTTATGGCTCTACGGTAACATAGTCTATTCTGTTATTTTTTAACAATACGTATTGCTTAAACAGCGTGAAGGTGAAAACCGGTTTCCATCTTTACTATTTGTTTTTAATTCAGCTTTCAAAAGCATATTGAGGGAATATCATTTTAAATGATGAAGATGATGCACAGCTTCATGCTTTTGTTTCTCTCTTTTTTAATGGATGCACACTCGTTAAACAAAACGCCCAAATAGAACATGCTTGCGTCATACCCATTTCATAATAGTGCTCATAATAAATAGTATAGATTCTCGTAAAAGTATATAAAATCTACATCTGTACACTTATGAAGAAGTTCTCCTGTATCATTTATTTGCCATCTCTCAAGATGTTGTGCCAGCTCTTAGCACTTGAGAGAGAGGTACAAGTTTCCCTTTCATTAATCATTTTATTTATACAGTTTTTTCTCTTGTGGCGTGTAAGTGAATAAATTTGATTAATTCAACCTACACAGGACTGAAGTGAGATAACTTTACGCTAGTCAGATCGTTCATTTTCAAGTTGTGATATAATAAAATTTTTTCAAGATGTTGACGATTATAGACACGATGGGGAATAAAGAATTTTGAAATTAGTATGGGGAATTCAGTGAAGCAATTCCAGAATCATTTTAAAAGCATTTTCAACAGTTGCGTGGCGGATAGCATTGCGATTAAGATGAGCAAAGTGCATTTCTTTATGCAGGGGAGAGTGGTTTTTGTAAGCAACTGCGCAATGCACAAGTCCTACAGGTTTATCAAGACTTGCACCTCCTGGACCAGCAATTCCTGTTACAGAAACTGCAATGTCAGCTTGTGAATGTTTTAATCCACCCTCAGCCATTGCAAGAGCAACTTCTTTTGAAACGGCGCCATAGATTCTTATAAGTTCAGCACAAACGCCAACAAGGCGTGTTTTGGATTCATTTGAATAAACAACAAATCCACAATCGAGAACATCTGACGATCCTGCTATATTTGTGAGGCATGCAGCAATGAGCCCTCCTGTACAAGACTCTACAGTTGTTAACAGCAAACCTTTTTGGCAACAGGTATTAAGGACTTTACGCGCTTGTTTTTCACAAAAATATGTCATTGGGGAATTTCTCCTGGATAAAGAACGCACGCTGTTGCAAGAGCAGCAATCCCTTCACCACGACCAATAAATCCGAGCTTTTCATTTGTTGTTGCTTTGATAGAGATTCGATCAGGCGTAATTGCAAGTATTGTCATAAGATTTTCTGTCATGGCATGATGATAAGGACCAATTTTAGGATTTTCAGCGATAATTGTGATATCAACATTGGCGATACGACCACCTGCTTGTTTTATAATATCAAGAGCATGATGGAGAAAAATTTCTGATGATACATTTTTCCATTGAGGATCAGAGGGAGGAAAATGTGTACCGATATCTCCAGCACCTTGAGTTGCAAGAAGGGCATCTGTTAATGCATGAAGAGCAACATCCGCATCGGAGTGTCCATTTAATTTTTTATGAAAAGGGATTTTTATACCACATAATATAAGAAAATCACCATCCTCAAAAGAGTGAACATCATAACCATTGCCGGTACGAATATCAGGAAATATTTGCATTTTCTTTTGGAGATATAAATGTGCAGTATTAAAATCTTCATGCCATGTAATTTTTATGTTGTTAGGATCTCCAGGAACGGTACGCATAGGAATTCCAAACCATTCGGCAATTGCGCAATCGTCAGTGAATTCTTGTTTGCAAGCTTGTTTTGCTTGTTTATGGGCCGCTAAGATATGTTCAAAGGGAAAACACTGTGGAGTTTGTGCACTATAAAGATGGGTACGGGGAATTGTTTCTAAAACATGCTGATTATTTATACGTTTAAGGGTATCAGAGATGGGCAGAACAGGAAGAACACCTTCTTGAGGCGTGATAGTGTTGTGAATGTTATTAAGAAGCTTGTTTTCGATAAAAGGGCGTGCACCATCATGAATATGCACATATTGGGGGGCAAATTTTTTGAGTGCCTGAAGTCCATATAAGGTAGAGATTTGACGTGTATTGCCTCCTTCAACGATAATAAGGCGCTCTTTAAAATCGTCAATAGCTTGTTCACAGATTTGACGATCTTCTGGATGAATAACAAGAATAATTGTTGTGATAGCTGGATGCTGCAAAAAACAATGCACGGTATGATAAATAATTGGCTTTTGTCCTAGAAGCCGATATTGTTTTGGAATTTTATGGGGAGATCCTGCTCTTTCACCCCGTCCAGCGGCTAATATTATTGCTGCAATAGAAATACTTAATCTCCTTGTATTATAATCTTAGTTTGCTTTTTTGTCATTAATTTTAAAATGATTTTGAAAGGATGGTTGTTGTAGATCAGCAAGGGATATCACGGATAACACCTCAAAAAAAGCATTTAATGCTTTTTGAAGTGCGGTATTTAAACCACAAAAATCAAACAAGGGGCAAGTTGGTTCTGCAGTATCGAAACATTCTGCGAGGGAAAAGTTGTCTTCTGTTACTTTCACAACATCCGCGACTGAAATTTCTGCTGCGGGTTTAGCCAATCTAACTCCACCATTGCGTCCACGCACTGTTTGTATAAAACCTGCTTGAACAAGCAGCTGAAGGATTTTAAATAAAAAAAGCTCTGAAACGGCATATGCTTTAGCAATTTCTGGAACACGACTGAGAGTTCCCTGATTATCTGCACAATACATGAGCATTCGAAGAGCATAATTTGTTTGTTTTGTTAATCGCATCTCATTTCCTTCGTAAAGTATCGACGAACACAGTCTATTTTAAAGATATTTTGCAAAATGTAGAAGTTTTTTCTTGTTGACTATATTTGCCTATTTTAAATGTAGTATTAGTATTGTCAATTTTTGCTACAAAAGGTTATATGAGAATAATGGGATAAGGGTATGTAAGCTCATGACGAATATAACATCTGTGACGAATCTTCAAGACATAGATAAAAATACTTATAACGATGAGTTGTATCGTTTAAGTAAGGTATATATTTTTTTAGGGATTACAATTATTGTATTGGCTTTACTTACGGCCTCTGTTTCATTTATTATTCTTATTGGATTAACTCCTGTTGTTCCCAGTAGAACAGTAACCCTTATTCTTATAGGAATTAATAGTTTTTGGGTTTTAGGGCTTATTGTCATCGTTTTTTATGAGATGATACCGATCATTCGTGCTTGGCGTTCAAGGCGTGCAGGATCGCGTCTTCATGTGCGCCTTATTTCATTGTTTGCACTTGTTGCGACAATGCCAGCTGTTGCTGTAGCTCTTGTATCGGGTCCAGCACTAAATTTGGGACTTGATCGATGGTTTGATACAACAACGCGGCAAATTGTGGGCTCTTCTATTGATTTAGCAAATGCTTATGCAGATGAAATGCTCCAAAATTTAAAAAATTTATCCTACGCGATGGCATTTGCACTTGATAACAAAAAACTCTTAGAACGTAATCCAGCTGAATATAGGATGCAATTGACGCGTCATGCTCTAGGACGCAATTTGCGTGGTGCATTTTTGTTAAGTTCTAGTGGAGCTATTTTTGTATCGAGTGCTCTTGGTGATGAAGATAAACTGCCAATTCCTCCTTCTCATCTTATTGAACGTGCAACCAGTGCGAGACCTTTTTCTTTTCAACCAGGCGTTCATGATTATTTTGGTATTATTTTAAAATTTACCAATATTCCAAACACATTTTTATATTTGGTGCGTGACGTTGATAAAGGTGTTTTATCTGCTTTGCGTTTGACAGAAGTTAATACAGATCGTTATCGTGATTTAAATGAAAATCGCCTGCTGACACAGATTGCATTTGGTATGCTTTATTTGTGTCTTTTTTTTAGTTTATTCTTATCAGCCATTTGGGCTGCTATTGCTGTTGCTGATCGCTTAGTACGTCCTATTCGTCTTCTCATTAGTGCTGCCGATGATGTTGCTTCTGGAAATATGGAAATTTTCGTGCCAGTACGAGCAAAAGATGGAGATATTGGGCAATTATCCAAAACTTTTAATTACATGGTCAGTGAATTGAAAAGTCGGCGTAATGAATTGATTGCAGTGCGTGATCAAATTGATGAAAGACGGCGTTTTTCTGAAGCTGTGTTATCGGGTGTAACAGCGGGAGTAGCAGGGATAGATGATAATGGTGATATCACCATTATCAATCGGTCTATTGAAGCGATGTTTGATATTCGCTCAGAGCACGTTGTTGGAAAAAGTCTTTTATCTTTAAGCGCTGAAATTTGGCAGGTTTTTCAGTTTGTGCGTTCATTGGATCGTAAAAACCATCGTGAGCAGGTCACTTTAAACGTTGCAGGAAAAGAGCGTGTCTGTAATGTCCAAGTTACGATGGAGGAGGATGATGGACAAGGGCAATCTTGGGTTCTAACAATTGATGATATTACAGACCTTGTTGCAGCGCAACGTACAGCGGCGTGGGCGGATATTGCGCGGCGTATTGCACACGAAATTAAAAATCCTCTTACACCTATTCAGTTATCCGCTGAACGCATTCGTAAACGTTATAACAAAGCTATTACACAAGATAGAGAGGTCTTTGAGCGGTGTATTGACACAATTATTCGGCAGGTTGGAGATATTGGGCGTATGGTTGATGAGTTTTCCTCTTTTGCACGTATGCCCAAACCCAAAATGCATATTTTAGATATACGAGAATTGTTGCGCGAAGCATGTTTCTTGATAGAAGTGACGCGACATGATATTCATTTTGAGCAAGATTTAGGAACTCTACCACTTATGGGTGCATTTGATAACCGTCTCATTGTACAGGCTTTTTGCAATGTTATCAAAAACGCGAGCGAATCCATAGATTCAGTTATGCGAGAGGAAAATATTCACGGTCATATTCTTATCCGTTCTTATCGTCAGGAAGAATGGGTGGTTGTGGATGTTGTTGATAACGGGAAAGGACTTCCTAAAGAGCAAAGACAAAAGTTATTAGAACCCTATATAACAACGCGGGAAAAAGGAACAGGGCTGGGGTTAGCTATTGTGCGCAAAGTTATTGAAGATCACGGTGGTTTCATGGAGCTTCATGATGCACCGGAGAGTTTTTATGAAGGTCGTGGTGCGATGATCCGTTTGATATTTCCAGCGGATGGGGGTAAGCAGGGTAATATTATACAAGCCATAAATCATAAGATAGGGGAATAGTATGGTATCAGATATCTTGATTGTTGATGATGAAGCAGATATTCGTGAGCTTGTTGCTGGTATTTTAGATGATGAAGGTTATGAAACGCGTGTTGCTTGTAACTCTGATGAAGCATTGGCTCAAATTAGTGAGCGTATTCCAAAGCTCATTTTTTTGGATATTTGGCTACAGGGTAGTCGTCTCGATGGTTTAGCACTGCTTGATGAAATTAAAACACAATATCCGGCTCTTCCGGTCGTTATGATCTCTGGTCATGGTAATATTGAGACGGCTGTTTCCGCTATAAAGCGAGGGGCATATGATTTCATTGAAAAACCTTTTAAAGCTGATAGACTTGTATTGGTTGCAGAGAGAACACTTGAAAATTCAAATTTAAAACGTGAGCTTTTAGAATTGCGAAAGCGTTCGAACGAGACATTAGAGTTGCTCGGAAAATCGACAGTTATAAAAAATTTGCGTCAAATCATAGAAAAAGTAGCACCAACCAATAGTCGCATCATGATAACAGGTCCTTCAGGGGCAGGAAAAGAGACTGTTGCACGAACTATTCATGCGCTCTCAACGCGTTCGAATGGGCCATTTGTTACAATAAATGCTGCAACGATTACTCCGGAAAGAATGGAAATAGAGCTGTTTGGCAGCGAAATGGAGGGAAGAGAGCGTAAAATTGGTGCCTTAGAGGAAGCTCATGGCGGTATCTTATATCTTGATGAAATTGCTGACATGCCGCGTGAGACTCAAGGGAAGATTCTTCGGGTTTTAACGGGGCAAACATTTGAGAGAATTGGCGGCACAAAACGTGTTAAGGTGGATGTCCGTATCATTTCTTCGACAGCGCAAAATCTTGAAAACCTCATTTCTGATGGGCGCTTTAGGGAGGATCTTTTTCACCGTCTTTCCGTTGTTCCTATTGTTGTTCCGCCCCTTTCAGCGCGTCGTGAAGATATTCCAGAACTTGTACATCATTTTGTAAAAACAATATCACAGCAGGTTGGGATTAAACCGCGTGCAATCAGTGATGATGTGATTGCTATTTTGCAAACGCACGCTTGGCCGGGTAATGTGCGGCAATTACGTAATAATATTGAGCGTCTTCTTATTCTTGTGCGGGATGGTGATGGTCCTATAACAGCGGACTTTCTTCCCAGTGAAGTAAGTGATTCTTTGCCACGTCTTCAAATGGATTCAGATGAAAGTATAATGGATTTGCCGTTACGTGAAGCTCGAGAATTATTTGAAAAGAGATATTTAGTGGCGCAGATTGGGCGTTTGGGTGGAAATATATCACGTACTGCTGAATTTATAGGCATGGAGCGTTCAGCTTTGCACCGTAAACTTAAAGCGCTTGGAGTTTCTTAAAGCGATGCGTATTATTATTTGTGGAGCAGGACAGGTTGGTTATGGGATAGCAGAGCGTCTTGCTGCTGAAAATCACGATGTTACTGTTATTGATATTGAAACGAGATTAATTGAAAAGATTCGCGATACATTGGATGTGAGAGGTTTTGTTGGTCACGGTTCACGGCCTGAAGTTCTTTTGGCTGCAGATGCAGACAAAGCTGATATGTTGATTGCTGTCACTTTGTTTGATGAAGTTAATATGGTAGCTTGCCAAGTAGCACATTCATTATTTAATGTGCCCACAAAAATTGCTCGTATTCGCTCACAATCTTATTTAGAACCACGTTATAAGACGCTTTTTTCCAGAGAGAATATTCCCATTGATGTGGTTATTTCGCCAGAAGTTGAAGTTGGGGAAATGGTTTTGCGCCGTATTGCTTTACCTGGTGCAATAGATGTTCTTTATTTTTGTAATGATGATATTGTGGCACTAGCTTTGGAATGCATGGAAGATTGTCCCGTTATTAATACACCTTTGCGTCAATTAACAGAGCTTTTTCCAGATCTTCATACGACGGTTACTGCTATTAAACGTGGCGCGGAATTATTGGTTGCACATTCAGAAACGCAATTACGCGTTGGTGATATAACCTATCTTGTTGTTTCTCGTGAACAGATGCGTCGTGCTGTTGGGCTTTTTGGTCATAAAGAACAAGATGCCCACCGCATGATTATTGCAGGGGGTGGTCACATTGGCCTTTATGTTGCACAGGCTATTGAAAAGCGTTTCCATAAATTAAAATTGAAGATTATAGAAGCGCATAGAGAAAGAGCCATCACAATTGCTGATCAGCTTGAAAAAACAACAGTTTTATACGGTAACGTGTTAGATCCAGTGATTCTTCAAGATGCGGGAATTGATCAGTCCGATTTAATGATTACATTGACCAATCAAGATCAGGTTAATCTCTTAAGCGCTATTATTGCTAAAAGATTGGGCTGCAAAGCCAATATGGTATTGATTAATAATGTTGCCTATCAAGAATTTAGTCGTGCTGTTGGTGTGGATGCATATCTTAATCCCCATAGCGTTACAATATCGAGAATTTTGCAACAAATGCGCCGTGGGCGTATTCGTTCTGTTCATTCAGTTTTTAATGGCCGAGCAGAAATTATTGAAGCTGAAGTGATGCAAACATCTTCATTGGTTGGTAAGTCATTATCAGAGCTCAATTTATCAGATGGTTTGAGAATTGGTGCAATTTATCGCAATAAGACAATAATACAGCTTTCGGCAGATACGCGTATTTTGTCTGGTGATAGAATAGTGATTTTTGCTCTTGCTGATAGGGTTCGTGATGTTGAACAACTCTTTCGCGTAAGTTTAGAATATTTTTGAGATATTATCTATGGATATTTGTACTTTTTGGTATAGTGGACAATTAAGATTGGTGGATAGGCTTTGTTTGTCCTCAATGGTTAAAACTGGACAGCGCGTTAAGCTTTTTAGTTATGATAAAAAAATAGATAATCTCCCTGCTGGTGTTGAGCTGCATGAAGCCGAATCAATTTTACCACGCTCAGCAATTTATCACCTTGATCCCGATTTTTCTGATGATAAACTAGGATGTACAATTGTTCAGTTCTCGGATTTTTTTCGTGTTATGCTGATGAAATATCAACAAGGTGTTTGGTTAGATACAGATGTTTACCTTGTTAAACAATTTCATCCAGATGCGGATAAGGTTTGGTTGGCAAGAGAAAATAATACAAGAGTAGGCGTTTCTGCACTTTATTTTCCGCCCAATAACCCTATTATAAAAATATTTGAGGATTATTGGGCTGGCACAGAAATTATTCCTCATTGGCTTGGGTTTAAGCGTCGTGTTTGGAGACCGTTCTGATTAAAGAGGAAAAAAATGCCGATTTTACCGGGAAATCTTGGCGTTACAATATTTGGCAATGATGGTATTTCACGATTAGCAAAACGATATGGTTTTTTTCATGAAGCAAAGGAAACTTTTTATTATTGGACTGGGCGAAAAACTGAACGTATTTTTGAACCAGCTTTTGGCGTAAAGCCGCTTACAGATTCACGCTTGATAGGTTTTCATATTCACAGAAAGACAAAGACTACGAAAAGACCTCAGGAAGGAAGTTTTTACCATTGGGCGGTATCTCGCATTCCGGATGTTCATCATTTGTTTAGGTAGAGTTATTATTGCTATTTTAACTATTGAGATTTTAATCTATCTTATACAATCTCTTGATTGTAGCTTGCACAAGAGAGTAATGTTAACATATGGACAAAAACATTGAATGTGTAAAGAGCGGTTGTTATATGAACGGAAAGTAAAAATATGAGTGATCCAATGAAAACAGCATTAAGCCTTGTTCCTATGGTTATTGAACAAACAAATCGTGGTGAACGGGCCTATGATATTTTTTCCCGTCTTTTAAAGGAACGGATTATTTTTATTAATGGACCTGTTGAAGATGGTATGGCAATGCTTGTTTGTGCACAATTGCTTTTCTTGGAAGCGGAAAATCCTAAAAAAGAAATTAGTCTTTATATTAATTCTCCAGGTGGTGTCGTAACATCTGGTATGGCTATTTATGATACTATGCAGTTTATTCGCCCTCCTGTTTCTACGCTTTGCATGGGGCAAGCGGCATCTATGGGGTCTTTATTATTAACGGCTGGAGCAAAAGGTCATCGTTTTACATTGCCAAACGCACGTATTATGGTGCATCAACCATCTGGTGGTTTTCAAGGTCAAGCTTCAGATATTGAGCGACATGCGCAAGATATTATAAAGATGAAACGGCGTTTAAATGAAATTTATGTTCAACATACGAGTCAAGATTATGAGGTTATAGAGAGAACTCTCGATCGCGATCATTTTATGACAGCAGAAGAAGCCAAAGCGTTTGGCTTAGTTGATGATGTTATACAATACCGTGCAGAAACTGAAAAAGAAGAAAAAGATTAAGAGTTTTTATAGAAAAAACAGCTACTTTAAATCAAAGAGTTTTATAAAAAATATCGCAAAATAAGAGAAACACCTAAAAGTATTGAGACATGCATGGTTTTCTATATGTCTTTTAGTTTTCATGATGAAAAGCTTCCTTTGAAAAGGCAAAGTGTTCATATATTGTGGTGAAAGGAAAGAAAAATGAGCAAAATTAGCAATAGCGGGAACGAATCAAAAAATACTCTCTATTGCTCGTTCTGCGGCAAGAGTCAGCATGAGGTGCGTAAGCTCATTGCGGGGCCTACTGTATTTATCTGTGATGAATGTGTAGAGCTTTGCATGGATATTATTCGGGAAGAAAATAAGTCTTCTGGGGTTAAGGTGCGTGATGGTGTTCCTACGCCACAGGAAATTATAACAGTTCTTGATGACTATGTTATTGGTCAGCAGCATGCAAAGCGTGTTCTTTCTGTTGCTGTTCATAATCATTATAAACGGTTGGCGCATCAGTCTAAAAGCAATGATATTGAGTTGGCTAAATCAAATATTCTTCTTGTTGGTCCAACGGGTTGTGGTAAAACTTATCTTGCACAAACATTAGCACGTATTATTGATGTGCCTTTTACGATGGCGGATGCGACCACTTTGACTGAAGCAGGTTATGTGGGGGAAGATGTTGAAAATATTATTTTGAAGCTTCTTCAAGCAGCAGATTATAATGTTGAACGTGCGCAGCGTGGTATTGTTTATATTGATGAGGTTGATAAGATTTCTCGTAAAGCAGACAATCCTTCTATTACAAGAGATGTTTCGGGGGAAGGAGTTCAGCAAGCATTATTAAAAATTATGGAAGGAACGATTGCTTCTGTTCCTCCTCAAGGTGGACGTAAGCATCCGCAACAAGAGTTTCTTCAGGTTGACACCACAAACATCTTATTCATTTGTGGGGGAGCTTTTGCAGGTTTAGAACGGATCATTTCAGGGCGTGGTGAAAAAACTTCTATTGGTTTTTCTGCGACTGTTAAGGCTCCGGATGAGCGTTGTGTCGGTGAAATTTTTCGTGATTTAGAGCCTGAAGATCTTATTAAATTTGGTTTAATACCAGAATTTATTGGGCGGCTTCCTATAGTCGCTACCTTAGAGGATTTAGATGTTAACGCCCTCATGCAAATTTTATCCCAACCTAAAAATGCGTTAGTAAAGCAATATCAGCGTCTTTTTGAAATGGAGAATGTTGAGTTAGCATTTCATGAAGATGCTTTACGTGTTATTGCAAAGAAAGCAATTGAACGTAAAACTGGTGCTCGTGGTTTACGTTCTATTATGGAGAAGATCCTTCTTGAGACGATGTTTGAGCTACCGGCTCTTGAAGGCGTTCAAAAAGTGGTTATTTCGAGTGATGTCGTTGATGGGAAAGCGCGTCCTCTTTATATTTACTCAGAACGTGCAGAAGATAAAGAAAATGTATCAGCATGACATTGTGCGATGCACAATATAAAAGGTGGTAGTGAACGGTATTTGATAGGTGTTTCTAATAATATCATTATAATGCTTGATTTATGTATGAGTAATTACCACTTCATGTACAGTGAAGAGCTGAGATTTTCTAAAGGTGGGCTAATTGTTGTAGATAGCTCATAGGCTCCAGAAAGGAGAGTTATGCAATATATTGATGAAAAGACAGATGAAGTAAGAGATGGGGTTTATGCTGTTTTACCTCTTCGTGATATTGTTGTCTTCCCCCATATGATTGTTCCACTTTTTGTGGGCCGCGAAAAATCAATTCGTGCTCTTGAAGAAACGATGGCGGTTGATAAGCAAATACTATTGGTGACACAAAAAAATGCTTCTGATGACGATCCAAAATCAGAGGATATTTATCATATTGGTACATTTGCTAATATTCTTCAACTTTTAAAGCTTCCTGATGGTACTGTAAAGGTTTTGGTTGAAGGAACTGCACGTGCAAAAATTAGTCAATTTGCTTTAAGTGAAGGTTATCATCAGGCTTTTGCAACTGTTACAGAAGAACCTAGAGAGAGTGATGTTGAGATTGAAGCTCTTTCAAGGTCAGTGATTACTTATTTTGAAAACTATGTAAAGCTTAATAAAAAAATCTCTCCTGAAGTTGTGAATGCGATTGGCCAGCTTGATAATCCTTCTAAGCTTGCCGATACGATTGCTTCTCATTTGATGATTAAACTGGCAGAAAAACAGGAAATATTAGAGCTCTTACCTGTGCGGGCCCGTCTTGAACGTGTTTTGTCCTTCATGGAAGGAGAAATTTCTGTTTTGCAGGTTGAAAAACGTATTCGTTCGCATGTTAAACGGCAAATGGAAAAAAACCAACGAGAATATTATCTCAATGAGCAGATGAAGGCTATTCAAAAAGAGTTAGGAGCAGGTGATGATAGCCGAGATGAACTCTCTGAATTAGAAGAACGTATCAAGAATACAAAACTATCCAAGGAAGCACAGGAAAAAGCTGGAGCAGAATTGAGAAAATTACGGAATATGTCTCCTATGTCTGCAGAAGCGACAGTTGTACGTAACTATCTTGATTGGTTATTAGCAATGCCTTGGGGTAAAAAATCTAAGATTAAAAACAATTTAGATTTTGCTGAAAAGGTCATGAATAATGAACATTTTGGTCTTGAAAAAGTTAAGGAGCGAATTATTGAATATTTGGCCGTACAAAGTCGCGCGTCAAAGATAAAAGGTCCCATTATTTGTTTGTTAGGTCCTCCAGGTGTAGGGAAAACATCATTAGCGCGCTCTATTGCAAAGGCAACGGGACGTGAGTATGTTCGTATCTCATTGGGAGGTGTCCGAGATGAAGCAGAAATTCGTGGACATCGCCGAACATATATTGGATCGATGCCTGGAAAAATTATCCAGTCTATGAAAAAAGCAAAAAAATCTAATCCGCTTTTCTTGCTTGATGAAATTGATAAAATGGGCCAAGATTTTCGTGGCGATCCTTCATCCGCTTTATTAGAAGTTCTTGATCCTGAACAAAATGGTACATTCATTGATCACTATTTGGAAGTTGAATATGATCTTTCTGATGTCATGTTTATCACAACTGCCAATACGCTTAATATTCCGGGTCCGTTAATGGATCGTATGGAAATTATTCGTATCGCTGGTTATACTGAATGTGAGAAAATGGAAATTGTTAAACAGCATCTTTTACCAAAGGCACTAAAAGATCACTGTTTGTCTAAAAAAGAACTCAGTATTTCTGATGGAGCACTAAGGTCAATTATTCAGTTTTATACACGTGAGGCAGGCGTTCGTAACCTTGAACGTGAACTCATGAAAATTTCCCGCAAATCCGTTACAAAAATTCTCAAAACGCATCAAAAATCTGTAAAAGTTACAGAAAGTAATATTCATGATTTCTTGGGTGTTAAACGTTATCATTACAATCAAATTGAAGGAGAAAATCAAATTGGTGTTGTAACAGGTCTTGCGTGGACAGAAGTCGGTGGAGAGTTATTGACCATTGAAGGAGTTATGATGCCCGGCAAAGGGAAGATGACTGTAACTGGAAATTTACGTGATATTATGAAAGAGTCCATTTCAGCGGCAGCATCTTATGTACGTTCTCGTGCTGTTGATTTTGGTATTGAACCTCCACTTTTTGAAAAACGCGATATCCATGTTCATGTTCCAGAGGGTGCGACACCAAAAGATGGCCCATCGGCTGGGATTGCAATGGTGACAGCAATTGTTTCGGTCCTTACAGGAGTAGCTGTGCATAAAGATATTGCAATGACTGGTGAAATTACTTTACGTGGACGCGTTTTACCCATTGGTGGATTAAAAGAAAAACTCTTAGCAGCTCTTCGAGGAGGGATAAAAAAAGTACTTATTCCTGAAGAAAATGCAAAAGATTTGGTTGATATTCCTGATGATGTCAAAAATAATATGGAAATTATTCCGGTAAATCATGTGAGTGAAGTTTTGAAACACGCGTTGGTTCGTTTTCCAGACACTATTGAATGGAAAGAACCCTCTACAGGGGCTGTGCCAATCCGGTCAGAGAGCAGTGATAGTGAAGGAATACAGATTGCGCACTGATTCACTTATCTCATTTATAACGGCATTTTTTAGGTGGTAGAAGATGTTGTTGAGGTTATTATTCTGTTTTTTGTTGGAAAAAGTGAAAAATTCCGTGAATAACTGTGATTATTGCTAAAAAAACAATGTTTTGGATAAAAATAAGACTTCTGTTTGCTGTACTTTTCAATAAACTGACCAATAACATGATTAAGTCATGTTCAGGTAATATAGGGAAAGGAAATATTTTATGAATAAAAGTGAATTCGTTAGCTCCGTTGCTGAAAAGGCAGGTGTTTCGAAAGCGCAAGCTGGTGCTGTTGTTGATGCTTTTATGGCTTCTGTAACAGAAGCTTTGGCTTCAGGGGGAGATGTTCGTCTTCCAGGTTTTGGCACTTTTGAAGTTTCTCATCGTGCTGCAACAAAGGGGCGTAATCCTTCAACTGGTGCTGAAATCGATATTCCAGCACGTTCTGTACCCAAATTTTCTGCAGGAAAAAGCCTTAAAGAAGCAGTTAATAAAAAATAATTTAAGCTACATTAAAAAAACCCGATTTATTTATAAGCGGGTTTTTTTAACACATGTGTTATGCTTGTTTTTCACATAAAACTTTGAGATCCTTGCGATATTTTTTATTTTCATGTATTGCTGGAAATATATTGTTTTTAGTCTTTTCAATGAAATATTGTACTGTATTAATTGAGCGCGGGTATGGCTTATAAAATGTAATATTAACTTTTATTACGCTGAAGTGTTACGGTATTTATTTCAAAACAAGATCCGTAAATAATATGAAGCGGAAAACTCTGTAAAGTCCATAAAAGTTATTATATATCACCATTTACGCTTAATAAAAGTGCATGTTGGTGCCACCGTGCTATCTATTTTCTCAGTTCCTATAATGTTGCGACTAGCCCCAGATATCTGAGACGAGTGCATAAGGGATAGTTTTATTCTTTTACTCTTATACGCCAACCTTTCTTGTGACGCACCAAGAGGATAATTTTATTGATTTATTATAAGATCCTGAAATAAAAAAATCTTTTGATATTCAGATTTGGTTTTTAATATTGGGATTTTTCTTGGCATTTGAGAGGGGAGAGATAGCTCCAGCTCTATCCTACAAATATTTTTTCCATATCTTTATTTCACTTGTGATATGCAAGCGAGTATTTTTCCTCCATCATACAAGAGTTAAAATGAGAGAACATCACAAATTTTGAGGGAGGAAGTTAAAAAACAGAAAAATTACTCTTATAAAATAATATACATTACGTAATATAAAAACTATTAATAAAGATAGTACAGTATTAATTGTGTATTTCCATTTATTTATTTTGATTATTCATAATATGTTTATATAATTATTTTGTTTTTAGTCATTAAATCATATTAAATTATTGATAGCGATAAAGTTTTTTATAGCCAAAAGTTATTTTACAGCATCTACATAATTGAATAAATGATGAAACGTAGGGTAGTATTTATTGATTGGGGGAGACAGTCTTTAAAAGGCTTTAGAATGATTTTTTCACGAGAGTCATAAAGATCTATTCAGTAGGAGAGAGGCGAATCGTGTGTTTTTTATAAACAGGAGCTCTTTGATTATTTATTTGCTAACCACTGAGTACAATCATTGAGAGCTCTCGCTGTTATGGCTTGTTTTTTTACTAATTTTTTTTCTTTACTTGGTAAACGTTTCCCTGAATGTTTAATAGAAGCAATAGGGGGAAAAAGTCCGAAATTGATATTCATTGGCTGAAAAGACTGTGTTTCTGCTTTTTCATCTATGATGTGTCCCCCCGTAATATGATTCAAAAGGGCTCCGAATGCTGTAGTTTGTGGGGGTAGGCAAGGGGAAATATGATGATATTCGGCAGCAGCAAAACGTCCAGCAAGAAGCCCTATTGCCGCTGATTCTACATAACCTTCACATCCGGTAATTTGCCCTGCAAAGCGTAGTTGTTTTTTTTGTTTTAAACGAAGGGTTTGATCAAGAATAATTGGCGAGTTGAGGTAGGTATTGCGGTGAAGACCACCAAGACGCGCAAACTCTGCTTTTTCAAGACCTGGAATCATTCTAAAAATACGAATTTGTTCACCATATTTCAGTTTTGTTTGAAAGCCGACCATATTATAAAGCGTTCCAAGTTTATTATCTTGGCGTAATTGAACGACAGCGTAGGGTTTAACTGTAGGGTTATGGGCATTAGTTAAGCCCATAGGTTTCATAGGACCATGTCTTAACGTTTCAAGTCCGCGCTCAGCCATAATTTCAATGGGGAGGCATCCATCAAAATAGGGCGTTTTTTCAAAGTCACGAAACTCTGTTTTTTCAGCATTTTTTAACTCTTCAACGAATGTTTCATATTGTTCTTTGTTGAGGGGACAATTAAGATAATCTTTTCCTGTTCCCTCAGGACCAATTTTATCATAGCGAGACTGATACCAACAAATGTTGATATCAATACTGTCGGTATGGATAATAGGCGCAATTGCATCAAAAAAAGAAAGAGCTTTTATACCGGTTATTGCTTGTAATTTTTGAGCAAGTGCAGGCGATGTAAGGGGGCCTGTTGCAATGACAACATGTTTCCAAGCTTTAGGAATTTCTTGAACTTCTTCACGTCTGATTGTTATAAGAGGGTGATTTTCAAGTGCTGTCGTAACGGTTTTTGAAAATCCATCACGGTCAACAGCAAGAGCACTACCTGCGGGAACTTTGTTGGCATCAGCAGCTTTCATAATTAACGATTTTGCTAATCGCATTTCAGCATGTAAAAGCCCTACGGCATTTGTTAATGAATCATCGCAACGAAACGAATTTGAACAAACCAGTTCTGCCAATTTATCGGTTTTATGGGCATCTGATTTTTTTTCGGGTCGCATTTCATGCAAAACAACAGAAATTCCTGACTGAGCGATTTGCCAGCTTGCTTCACACCCCGCAAGACCGCCACCGATGATATGAATTGGGATATCAAATGTCTTTAACATAATTGACTTTTAGCGTAAGCAGTTATGTATGAAAAGCATAGATTTTGTTTTTTTTAATATATTTGTTTGCTTTTTTTCTGTAATTAATGGTATAGAAACGCCGCTTGTATAAGGTTATTAGCTTGTAAGTTTGAGCGGATGTGGCGAAATTGGTAGACGCACCAGATTTAGGTTCTGGCGGGAGACCGTGGGGGTTCGAGTCCCTCCATCCGCACCAAAGCAATCCCTTAAGTGCTACGGATTTCTACGTGTCTGAAATTCCGCTTCATGGTAAATGTAACACTCGAAGTGTTAGAATGTAATGATTATTAGAGTGGGTTGATCCCTCTCCTTAGAAAAATGAAGGTGTTTAATGCAGGTTACCGAGACGCTTAATGAAGGACTGAAGCGCGAAATTAAGATCGTGGTTCCAGCGAAAGATTTAGAAGAAAAGTTGAATGAACGATTGGATGATACCAAGGGAAAAATCAAGCTTAATGGTTTTCGTCCCGGTAAAGTGCCTAGTGGGCATTTGCGAAAAATGTATGGTAAATCCTTTATGGCGGAGATTCTCAATGAGATACTCAGTGATGCACCCCGTTCTATTTTAGCGGACCGCAATGAACGTGCAGCGATGCAGCCAAAAATTGATATAGATGAAGATGAAAAAATTCTAGATGGCAAAGCTGATTTTACTTTTAGTTTAAAGTATGAAGTTTTACCAAAAATTGACATTAAAGATTTTGAACATATTAAGGTTATCCGTGAAATTGCAATTATTCCTGAACAGGATATTGATGATCAAGTCAATCGCGTCCTTTCTTCTACGCGTAATTATTCTCTAAAAGAGGGGAATTCTGAAGAAGGTGATCGCATTACCATAGATTATCAAGGTAAGCTTGAAGGCGTTCCATTTGAAGGTGGGGCAGATAGTGATGCACAACTGATTCTTGGGTCAAAACAATTTATTCCTGGTTTTGAAGAGCAATTGGTTGGTGTGAAAGCTGGGGATGTAAAAACGATTTTTGTTAAGTTTCCTGATAATTACAGTGCGGCACATTTGGCGGGACGGGAAGCAGAGTTTGACATTACTATCAAAGCTGTCTTTAAACCAGATGAATTAAAAATTGATGATGAAGCAGCGCAAAAAGTTGGTTTAGAGTCTCTAGATCGCTTACGTGAGGTCGTTCGTGGGCAGATTGAAAGCCAATATGGTTCAGTGACACGTCAAAAAGTTAAGCGTCAAATTCTTGATGCTTTAGATGCTGATTATAATTTTGAGATTCCTGAAGAACTTTTAGAGGTTGAGTTTAACAATATATGGGCTCAGGTTAATGATGATTTGAAAAAGGCTGGGCGCAGTTTTGAAGATGAAGGTATTACAGAAGAAAAGGCACGTGAGGAATATCGTGTCCTTGCGCAGCGTCGTGTTCGTCTTGGTTTGGTGCTTTCTGAAATTGGAATGAAGGTTGGTGTTAAAGTTAGTGAGAATGAGCTAAAAGCAGCAGTTTTTGATCAGGTTCGCCAATATCCAGGACAAGAGAAAGAGATTATGGATTTTTTCCGTAAGACTCCGGAAGCTGTTGAAAATCTACGTGCTCCGATTTTTGAAGAAAAGGTCATTGATCATTTATTAGCACAGATAAAAGTCACAGATAAAGAAGTGACGGTTGAAGAGTTGATGAAAGAATATGACGAATCAGATGTCCCTGAAGAAAAGCAGGCAAAGAAAAAGTCTGAAGTGAAAGAAACGTCTACAGAGAAAAAACCAGCTAAGAAAAAGGCTCCTAAAAAAGCTTAATATTTATGCAAACAATACAAGCCCGATAAAATCGGGCTTGTATTGTAAGATTTATATCCTAGGATTGCACTGAGAGAATGGTTTTAGATAAGCCATGAGTGAATTTTAAAATATTGGTAGTGGATTGGCAATGAGCATCATTGATACGCGTACTCCTGATTCTAAGCGTTTTATTTCTGGAGTTACAGGTGATTGGGAAGTCATCATTGGCATGGAAGTTCATGCGCAAATCATATCAAATTCGAAACTTTTTTCAGGAGCATCAACCAAATTTGGTGCAGAGCCGAACAATCATGTATCACTTATTGATGCAGCCATGCCAGGTATGTTGCCTGTTCTTAATCAAGAATGTGTTCGTCAAGCGGTTCGAACGGGGTTAGGATTAAAGGCGCATATTAATTTAAAATCTGTTTTTGATCGCAAAAACTATTTTTATCCAGATTTACCGCAGGGGTATCAGATTTCTCAATTTCGCTATCCCATTGTAGGAGAGGGAAAGATTATTATATCTGTTGGTCCAGATTCGAATGGCCAATTTGAGGATATTGAAGTGGGAATTGAGAGGTTGCATCTTGAACAGGATGCTGGAAAATCGATGCACGATCAACATCCAACGATGTCTTTTGTAGATCTTAATCGTTCTGGTGTTGCTCTTATGGAAATTGTTTCCAAGCCTGATATGCGCTCATCAGATGAAGCCAAAGCCTATATGACAAAATTGCGTACGATTGTTCGTTATTTGGGCACTTGCGATGGCAATATGGATGAAGGTTCTATGCGTGCAGATGTCAATGTATCTGTTCGTCGTCCTGGTGAAGATTTTGGAACGCGCTGTGAAATTAAAAATGTTAATTCTATTCGCTTTATTGGTCAAGCAATTGAATATGAAGCGCGTCGTCAGATCGCAATTTTAGAAGATGGAGGCGTCATAGATCAAGAGACTCGGCTTTTTGATGCCGCTAAAGGTGAAACGCGTTCTATGCGCTCAAAGGAAGAAGCGCATGACTATCGTTATTTTCCTGACCCTGATCTTTTACCATTAGAATTTGATCAAGCATTTGTGGATGCTTTGGCAGCAGACTTACCAGAATTGCCTGACGCTATAAAAGCACGTTTTATTAAGGAAATGGGATTGACAGTGTATGATGCTTCCATTCTTGTGACAGAAAAGGCTATTGCTGATTATTTTGAAGAGGTAGCGCGTGGGCGTGATGGAAAAATAGTTGCCAATTGGGTGATTAACGACCTTT
The DNA here is from genome assembly GCF_042195745.1 of Bartonella sp. AP7XZML. Lineage (NCBI taxonomy): Bacteria > Pseudomonadati > Pseudomonadota > Alphaproteobacteria > Hyphomicrobiales > Bartonellaceae > Bartonella > Bartonella sp. AP7XZML. Next base: position 4,565 of record NZ_JBHIOT010000062.1, on the reverse strand, counting down.
TAGGGGCTTTAAATAAAGATAATCGTGAGATTGAAGAGTCACCAGTATCGCCAAATCAATTGGGAAGCATTATTGATCTTATAAAAGAAGGAGTTATTTCTGGAAAAATTGCCAAAGATCTTTTTGAGATTATTTGGAATGAGGGGGGAGATGCACGCCAAATTGTAGAAGAACGAAATATGAAGCAGGTAACGGATACAAAGGCTATTGAAAGAGCTGTTGATGAGATCGTTGCCAATAATTCTGATAAAGTTGCGCAAGCAAAGCACAAACCTGCTTTAGCTGGTTGGTTTGTTGGACAGGTAATGAAAGTAACAGGTGGTAAGGCAAATCCCCAAGCTGTTAATGAATTGGTTAAGATGAAACTTGGCATAGATTAAATTTTATGGGGTGGAGAAGAAGCCATACATATGATATCTTCTTGAAATTAAAGGATAGCACGTTAACCTATCAATTGGAATTGTAGTTGAATTTACTAGTAACTTTTTCGATAATTTCAATCGTTAATAATTTTATTCCAACGATTAATTTCATGAGCGCACTAAATGAATGGAATAGCAGATGGCTCGTTTTTTTAAGCAAATCTTCACATGGTGGAATGGTAATACCATTGGTACGCGTTTTTTCACATGGCGCAAAGGTAAGCGGATAGGGGAAGATCAGTTTGGAAATATATATTATGAAGGAGGATTTCATAAGGATGGTTATCCGCACCGTTGGGTTATCTATAAAGACTATTCTGAGGCCTCTACTATTCCACCAGGTTGGCATGGCTGGATTCATCATCGCTGTGAGTGTCCACCAACACAAGAGGATTATCATCCTTATGAATGGGAAAAGTCTCATGTTGCAAATATGACAGGAACAAGTGAGGGCTATCGACCAAAGGGAGCTATCACCTCCAATGGAGAGCGTTCTTGTGTGCATGAAGATTATGATGCGTGGTCACCTAAAAAATAACATGTTTTAATGTGCGTGTGTATTTTTGTCTTATTTGACTCTATGTTATGAAAAGAATTATTTTTTAAGGTGCGATTGATTTTGATATGATGAGATTTTTTTTATTGTTAGGGGTGAGGCATTTTATATATATTTTTTTAATGGGAATTTTAGTGTTTTTATCCTTAAATAATGGGGTGCGGGCTGAGCGTATTAGCAATGGAATTGCTGTTTTTGCAGGTCTTGACAAAATCACGGGACGGACAACACGTTTTGAAGTTACTCTTGGTAAAATTTATCAGTACGGTGCATTACAGGTAACACCACGTGCGTGTTATACGAGCTCTAAAGATGAACCCACGCGTACAACTGGTTTTGTTGAAGTCAATGAAGTAACATTAGATAAAAAAGTACGGCGTATTTTTACGGGATGGATGTTTGCAGATAGTCCTGGTTTGAACGCTGTTGAGCATCCTATTTATGATGTGTGGTTAAAGGATTGCAAGCAGAATGCTCAAGATCTTCCTCTTCAATAATTAGTGTGTTATCTATTTATAATACATTGATTTATAATGGTCCTTTATCATTTTACAACTTAATAGCAAATTCCTATGATTACCTCATTTAATTTTTTTTATATTGAATAATCCAAACTATTCTCTTGCGCGTTACAAGTGGCGGATGTGTCAATAACACTGTCTAAAAAAGGAATAAAAAATTCCGTCATGAACTGTTTAAATTCAAAGATGCATCATTAGAATCAACATATTTTTTAAGTGTTTCATAAGAGACAGTTCTTGAATTATATCTGTTAAAGGTTGAAATGAAAGGCTTGTTTATATTTGTTAAAGAGATGAACTGACGCTTTTGCATGTATGAGGGAAACAGATTATCAAGTAAGTAATTTATCATGAAACACTAATTATTATATCTAGAGAACGCTGTATTGGTATTTTTTCTCATAGAGATGTCGTTTTTCGTTCAAAGCATAGAAGCAATGCAGGCCATATTAATGGAAAAATTGAGATTTAAGATTCTTTAAAGTTTATCAATCGAAGTATAGCTTGGTTAAAAAATGCAATAATCAATATATTTCTAGTAAGAAAATAATGTTTATATATTTTTATTATACACCACTTCATAAGTGAGTTTGTCTATTCGTAAGTTCTTGTGTATTGCATGGTAACTTCACATTTAAGTAAGCGGGATACCACTAAGTTTGTAAATCATATTCTTGATATCCATGCTTTTTAAAATCTTTTGTATAAAATACACGTGTTTTCATGTAGAGCTATTGAAAATTTAAAAAGGGGTTTCGAAGAGGCGTTGAGAAGATTCTGCATCACTGGGAATGGTATATTTATTTTGTATAAAGTATAACCCATTTTCTAAAAAATACGAGATTTTATACAATGAAAGTTTCTAGTCACCAACATAATGATGTTTCCCGATTGCCAAAACAACCTAAAGAACCCTTATTGAATGTTCCATTTATTATAGTTGTTTTGATAGCATTTTGTTTTTGTCTTTATTGCATTTCTCAGTATTTTTTTTCTCATCAGGTTTATGTTGAAAGTCTTGAGCTTTTTTCATTTATACCAGCATTGTTTAAGAGGGATCCTGTAGCATTTTGTTATACCATGGTGAGTTATTCATTTATGCATAGTAGTTTTAAACATGTTGCTCTTAATATGGTTTGGCTTTTGGTTTTCGGCTCTCCTTTAGCAAGGCATTTTGGTGTTTTACGTTTTTTAATTTTTTGGGTGTTAACGGCAGTTATTTCTGTTTTGACTTATTTTACATTTCATCAAGAAAGTACCATATCACTTATTGGGGCGTCAGGTGCCGTATCTGGAATGATGGGTGCTATTGCACGTTACGGTTTTCCTAGTGGTAATCTAGCTGTCAATGCGCAGAACGAAAAACTTTTAGGACCTTTATTATCTGTCAAAAAAGCTCTGTGTTCTAAGGGGGTTCTTGTTTATATGAGTGTATGGCTGACGACTGATTTGATCATAGGTATTTCTTCTATTTTGTTTGAAGAAAATGGCATCTCAATAGCATGGGAAGCTCATATTGGCGGGTTTTTTGCGGGTTTTTTGTTGGTTGGTTTTTTTGATGTTTCACAAAAAATTAAAAACTAGAATCTAAGATATTGATGTGCCACATAAAGAGCTATTGTTGCTGCATTTGAAACATTTAATGATTTAATATTTCCAGGCATGTCAAGGCGTGTTAAAGCGCAAACGGTTTCGCGTGTTTTTTTACGTAAACCTTTACCTTCTGCTCCTAAAACAAGAGCAATTTTATTCCCTGTTAATGCTGTTTCTAGAGGTTGGTCACCTTCTGAATCGAGACCAAAGCTTGTAAAACCTGTTTGATGAAGTTCTTGAAGAGCTTCAGCAAGGTTTCGTACGGTAATATAATGAATCATTTCCAGAGCTCCAGATGCCGCTTTCGCAAGAACACCGCTTTCGTGGGGAGAGTGACGGCAAGTTGTAATAAGTGCTTTAGCTTTCAATGCAACTGCAGAGCGCATAATAGCGCCAACATTATGTGGATCGGTAATTTGATCCATGACAATGACCAGATCAGTATTGGTTAGTTCCGACAGTTTGCATGGTTTGAGGGGGAGAGTTTCCAAAACAATACCTTGATGAACAGCCTCACTTCCAACAAGCGAATCAAGATATTTGGGGGTGCATAATGTAACAGAGCAAGGATAATCTGATTCGGATATATTTAATCGTTTTAAGGCATTTTGTGTAACGTAAAGACATTTTAAAATTCTTTTTGGGTTTTCTAAAGCAGCCTGAACAGAATGAATGCCATAAAGATGGATGATCTCTTGCTGTAAAGAAGCAGCTTTCTTCTTTGGGTGTGTAAAAGATCGAGAAGGAGAGCCTTTTGTATCGCGATATCGGCGACGCAAACGAGCATAATGAGAATTTTGTGATGTTTTTTCTTTCATAGCTTCTTTATAACGTGTTAATAAGAAAAATAGAGAGAAAAAATCTATGATTTAAAATTATGAGCAGGAAATTTGTACAGAATTGTATTTATTCTGTTGACAGATACAATAGTAATCGTCATAACCACTTCGCAATCAGATTGAATTGAATGGGTATTCAAGATGGTTGTCGTGATGTCTCATTGCGCGACTTTATCGGTGGAATGGAGGGGTGCCCGAGTGGTTAAAGGGGGCGGACTGTAAATCCGTTGCGTATGCTACGTTGGTTCGAATCCAACCCCCTCCACCATTCATCGAAGGAGAGTTAGTACGTGGGTCATGCGGGTATAGCTCAATGGTAGAGCAGCAGCCTTCCAAGCTGAATATGCGGGTTCGATTCCCGCTACCCGCTCCAAATGGTTGTTGATGATTGGGCAAATAGGTATGGTGGAGGATATTCCATTTATAGATTTGGTGGGGTTTTCCGTCTAAGAGTTGTGGTGATTGGGCTGTTTACAGTCTGGTCAGACTTAAGTTTTGCAGAATTGTCCCTAGGTGCTAATAAAAATAGGGAATAAAACAAGAGATTAATAGCAATGGCGAAGAGCAAGTTTGAACGAACAAAACCGCATGTTAATATTGGTACGATTGGTCACGTTGATCATGGGAAGACCTC
>NZ_JBHIOT010000061.1:0-1691 GCF_042195745.1 Bartonella sp. AP7XZML | reverse complement strand
ATGCATTTGCTTTTGATTGGATTGTTAAAGCTACCGAGCGTTTTGATTTGTTTGATAAGTTTTCATATCTCTAATAGAGCGCTTGCAATATGATACGTTTTGTATATATGCATTCATTACTCCATTGTAGATGATTATTTTTTATCATTATAATCGTTATTTGAAAGCCGCGTCATATCATTTGGCACGGCTTTTTTTGTTTTACTCTCTCTTTTATGATATGTTTATAGCAATGCATTTTATATGCGTTTATAACCATAAAGAAGGCACGCCCCCCACGCCGTTCTTTATTCTGTTTCATCAGTTATATTGACAACATTATCCCTTTCATAAACCTCACAATTTTTGGGAACCAACCTTACTTTGCTTTTTTTATTGATTTTTGCATTGCCATAAACACGCCCCCAGATCGTTGCACAATATGAGATTTTAGCATTGCCATAAACAGAGCCATAAATCTCACAAGAGCCACTCACACAAGCATTCCCATAAACCTTGCCATAAATCTTTGCACGACCATTAATAACAGCATAATTATAAATTTTTGCATGGCTATAAATACAAGCCAAGCCAGAAACTTTGGCATGACCATAAACGCGTGCATAACTAAAAACCGTAGCATCATAAGAAACATGCGCATGATCATAAATATGAGCATCAGCAAGAATGCGGGCACTACCATTCACATGAGCATTACCATAAATATTGCCATAAACATGAGCATTGCCATAGACAAAAGCATGGTCATAAACTTTAGCATATTGAGAGATAAAAGCCTTTCCATAGACTTCAGCATTGCCATAAACTTGACCACAGACTTGAGAAAAATGGCGTATTTTTGCATTTTCATACACCCTTGCATGACCGTAGACACAAGCCTCATCATAGACCCAGCAATTGCCATCATGGGATAGGTTAACTTCCTTTTCAATAAAGCCCCCTAAAGACCCTGCCTTTATATCATCGAAATCTTTTAAAGCTTTAATGCGATAAAGGTTTATAATATTTCGAGTAAGAGCATGTTTGATTTTTTTGACTTCACTGGTTAATTCGTATTTTTTGCACATAGAGATACCCTCACAATTTAATGTGATAAACGTTTGCTAAAATTTGGAATGGGAAATTTAAAAGAGGGGCACCCCCGCCGCGCCCGTGCTTTCATTTACACTGCTTTAGATTAGACCCAGACAATCTCTAATTCACCATAAGGAGAGAGACGTTCAGTATAGGTTTTTATTTTAGTAAACCCGCCGACATTTTCACGAATAACAGCAATTCCATGAATATTGGCATTTTCATAAACATGTACGTTATTTGCTATATGAGCGTTTTCATAAACCCTAGCATTGTCATAAACATAGGCATTATCATAAATAATAGCCTTGCCATACACATGAGCATTACCATAGACACGGGAATTATCAGAAATAATAGCATTGCCATAAACATGGGCATTATCATAAACATAGCCAGCAATGATAGCATTGTCATAAACCCTTGCATTTTCATAAACGTGACCATTTTTAAAGACAAGAGCCTCATCATACACCCAGCAATTGCCATCATGAGAGAGGTTATCTTCCTTTTCAATAAAGCCCCCTAAAGTACCTGCTTTAACATCAGCAAAGTCTTTTAATGCTTTAATGCGATAAAGGGTATGATTATTAATTACACGCGTTTCATTTGTGAGT
>NZ_JBHIOT010000060.1:0-1591 GCF_042195745.1 Bartonella sp. AP7XZML | reverse complement strand
TATTAAATCCATTTTGAGCAAATGGTGAAAAAAATGTAGAAAAATGCGAAAAAACGGATAAATTTTTTCAAAAGGGGTTTTAAAAGATTGTTTATCCACAGCCCATGGCATGGAATAAGATCAGCAAAGTAGTAAAATTTGCTATTCGTTTCACGGGTTAATCAAGATAAATGTACTACGTGCTTTAAAATATCAGAATGAGTACTTTGATAGGTTTTATAGAGAGGTTTTGTAGGTTCTTAACCCCCCCAAAACCCCTACAAAACCCCTTTTTATATATATCATAGATTGTATTTACAGATTGTATTTAATATAGGTTGTTTATTTAAAACATTAACATATTGAAATATAATTATTTTTATTTTTGTTTAAAAAAATAAAATAATACGTATAAAAAACACCCCCAAAACTTATAATGGGGAGTGCTTTGAAGAGTTCACTGTTATATTGTTAATGTTCTATAAGATTTCCAAATTGCCTCAGTGTGATGTTTTATGGCTTGTCACTAAGGGATTCCATTCATAGCGTATGGTCGGTCGACCGCCTTGTGAGCTCTTGTCTCCAGAGATTTCACGTATATAGTTACAACGGCATAAAAGCTCTAAAGCTTGCTTAACGGCTCCATTATCTTTGAAACATTTCCAATCACGTTTATAAATATCCCTTGTTGTAAAAACATCGGGTAAATGATCACAACGTTCGACAATTAATTTTGCCCCCTCTGTTGCTAAGCTATTCGCCGCCGCATAAAGCCTTTTGACATGACTTAACAAATATTTTTCCCATCACAAGGCTGTTTGAAGGGCATCTTTATTGATTTCAAAACGCCCCCCTTCGGTTAATTCAAAAATCAATGCAAGGCTTACTATGGTCTTAGGCATTTTCAAAAGATGCGCTTGTAAGCTTTCAGAAAGGTTGTTCTCTTTGGCTTCTTTAAAAATCTTTTGCATCCATTCACGAAAGATCTCTTGAGCTTCAGCAGAAAAGCGCATCACAAGAGGGTGTTCTGGTGAACCAAGGGGTTTATCATAAAGAGAACGAAATGCCCCTTCATAAGTTTCCCATGCCTCTTGATTGGGAGGTCTATCAACCCATTTCCAATCTTTTGTCTCATCGGGAAAGACCAGCATTTGAAAGCGTTGTAAGAAACCATCATTGCCTTTGCCATATAAAACATTGCGTATAAAGGGGAGAATGCGAGAGGGTTGAATGCCCCCTATAATAGAAACGGTTGCATTGGGAATAAAAATGGTTCCACGCCCTATACGGTCATAAGTAAATTGACCATCTCCATTAAAAGCTTCCAAATAAAAGGCACGGTCTGTTTGATATTCCTTGCGTTCCATATCTGTTAAGAAACCGGATAATTCATCACGCACCATCAAGAGACCACGGGGATTTTCTTTTAAAAGTTCCCCAAGCTTTTCCACGGTCACATCATTGACAATAAAACGAGAGACATCCTCATCACGCGCATTGTCTTTAGAGAGGGTTTCAGACAAAAGAGCATGGGCTGTTTCAAGATCTCCTTTTTTTATTGCTTTATGGGCTTGTTTTTTCTTTTCGGATTTGTCTAAAGTTTCAAGTATCT
>NZ_JBHIOT010000059.1:0-70092 GCF_042195745.1 Bartonella sp. AP7XZML | reverse complement strand
TCTCATCTTGTCCATTATATCCATCATGCTGTTACTCAAACTATCAAGCATAGCCAATTCTCTCGCAAAAGGCATTACATTCGGACATCTATGGAGACATACAAACTAGAGGATGTAGCTAGAAAGAAATGATTCTCGTAACAGAAACTTTAAATGCACAGGATAAAATAACTAAAATATCTCATCCTACAGCGNCTCTCATCTTGTCCATTATATCCATCATGCTGTTACTCAAACTATCAAGCATAGCCAATTCTCTCGCAAAAGGCATTACATTTGGACATCTATGGAGACATAGAAACTAGATGAGATAAAAAGCAATGGTTCCCGTAACAAACGCCCCTAATATCCATATGACAAAATAATAAGGATATCCAATCATAAAGTAAAAAATATTTGCACTGAAATTGAGCTATTTTCATAAATTAAAATGGAATAAAAAAGTAAAATAATTACACACAACGTACTTTACTTTATGTTCAAAATAGGAATAATGACAATAAATATCAGGATGTATATAACAGTAAAAAGAATCATATTAAAATGAAGTCGATCATTCTTGTAATTTTANTCATAAAGTAAAAAATATTTGCACTGAAATTGAGCTATTTTCATAAATTAAAATGGAATAAAAAAGTAAAATAATTACACACCATGCACTTTACTTTATGTTCAAAATAGGAATAATGACAATAAATATCAGGATGTATATAATAGTAAAAAAGAGTAATATTAAAATGAAGTCGATCATTCTTGTAATTTTGATTGCAAACCTTTTATCGGCTTGTGCATTAGCACCAAAGCTAAAACAGCCCAATGATAGGAACCGCGTGCCTATTAATAAAACAATCCCTGCCGAAATCAAGCGAGGAGACAGATGAAAAAGCGATTTATTATAACAGGAATGATTACCCTTTGGGGAATGATAAATTTAACTCTAACGTCTAACTTTAGTTGGGGTTCTGGAACTCAAGGCTCAACTGTTCAAATTCCTTTTTCAAAAGCAGAATATCTGGAAATTATTAAATTGTTAAAACAACAAATTGAAGAAAACGAAAAGCAGATCGAAAACGCGGAAAAAATCCATCATTTTATAATAGGACATAAAGTACTAACATCTACACTAGGAGAAAATTTTAGTTTTTTCTTACCAGTTTCACCTTTTGTTTACCCAGACCCAAGCACAAGCTACCAAACCACATATGTTGGGCACTATAGAAGTGTTTTTCGTCAACTTGTTCTCGACGAGAAAAGGCACGGTTTCCAGAAATTGCCGTATGATAAGATACGCGAAATAATTAATACACGTCTTAAATATAGTGGAATTGTCGAAAAAGCTGTAAGTTTACAAACTTTCAAAGACATAGATAAGCGATTTAGACAAGTGGAAAGTTTCTTAGAGCAGATAAATAAAACACAAGATCTGAAAGAACTTTTTGATCTGCAAACACGCATCAAGACCATGTCATCCATGATCCAAAATGAATATACAAAGCTACAAATGGTCAGAAATTTAAGCGATGACGAAGAGACTCTTATCGAACTACAAAAACGTAAATTGTATAGAAAAATTGTAACCTTTTACAACAAAAATATGCCTAAAATAAGATCTAACCAATAAAGCTCTTTACAACATTTGCTNGCATTAGCACCAAAGCTAAAACAGCCCAATGATAGGAACCGCGTGCCTATTAATAAAACAATCCCTGCCGAAATCAAGCGAGCAAATATATGAAAAAGCGATTTATTATAACAGGAATGATTACCCTTTGGGGAATACTGAATCTAGCTCCAGCAAATGCAGATGCAAGCGTAACTTTCGAATCCCAAACACCACCTAAGGAGCCAACTGTAGACTTAGCACCTCCTCCACCGCCACCACCTGCTCTACCAGCAGAATATCTGGAGCTTATTAATCTATTAAAAAAAGGGGAAATTGTTGAGCTCTTAAAAAAGCAGCTTGAGTTGAAAAAAGAACAACTTTCGCAAACAGAAAAAACCTATCAAGCTATAATAAATAGTCAGAAAACTGAACCTCAAAAAATAGACTTTTCTAGTTTTTTTCTCAAAGAGCCAGAATCGCTCTATAAGAGAGATGAGCTTTCAAGGGAATTATATCAAACGGTATTGAAGAAAGAAAACAAAATTTCTGAGCCTTTTGATAAAATGGGCAACTTGCTTTTTGAGCGTTTAGAATTTTTCTCGCTACTAAATAAAGCTATAACTTTGAAAAGTTTCGAAAAAGTAGAAAATCGTTTTAAGCACATCAACAGTCTATTTAATAGTCTTCAAACAAAAGAAAGCCTGAAAGATATTGCAGATCTTCAAGCACATATCGATGGTTTGTTAGCCATGATCCAAAATGAATCTATAACGATACAAATGATAACGCATTTACGTAAGGCTGAGCAATCACTTATCAAAAAGAAAAGACGCGAAATTGATATGAAAATTTTTAACCATGAAGCAAAAGAGATGCCTATCATACGATGAAAACAAAAGCCGATATAGAAGATTCAGTACTATCTGAACAATTCAGAGAGGCACAAAGGTTTTATCAAAGCTAAGATATCGTAATGAAAATACTTAGGTAATGTATAAATGCAAATAACGCGTTTGGCATGTATCTATATTTCAAGGTGATAAAAAGTTGAAAATTCGTTAAAGAGGAATGCCATGAACTTCACTATGTTCACGCAACTTTTCGATAAAATTAACCAGGTAACACAAACATATNTAGAAGATTCAGTACTATCTGAACAATTCAGAGAGGCACAAAGGTTTTATCAAAGCCAAGACATCGTAATGAAAATACTTAGGTAATGTATAAATGCAAATAACGCGTTTGGCATGTATCTATATTTCAAGGTGATAAAAAGTTGAAAATTCGTTAAAGAGGAATGCCATGAACTTCACTATGTTCACGCAACTTTTCGATAAAATTAACCAGGTAACACAAACATATGTCACGGATATTTCCTCAAAAACAATAGCNGCTAAAACAGCCCAATGATAGGAACCGCGTGCCTATTAATAAAACAATCCCTGCCGAAATCAAGCGAGGAGACAGATGAAAACAAAACAAGCAAAACCAGTGAAAGCCGAACAACTTAGAAGTTATTATGAAGAAAGCCGTGGCTTAGAACGTGATCTTATCAATGAATTTATAAGGTCGCGCAGAACGGCATGGCGTGTCGCGAGTACTGTGGGTCTTTTTGGCTTATTCGGTATGATATGTGGAGTTGTTGGATTTTCTCAACCAGCTCCAACTCCCTTAGTATTGCGCGTTGATAATACGACGGGTGCAGTTGATGTTATCTCAATCATGCGTGAACACGAAGAAAGCTATGGTGAAGTTGTAGATAGATATTGGCTAAACCAATATGTGCTTAACCGCGAAACTTACGACTACGATACTATTCAACTGAACTATGACACAACAGCACTTTTAAGTGCGGCATCTGTTCAACAAGAATATTATAAAATCTATGATGGAGAAAATGCACGGGACAAAGTGCTTTCCAACAATGCACGTATCACAGTTAAAGTACGATCAATCCAGCCTAATGGACTCGGTCAAGCAACTGTACGTTTTACGACTCAGCAACTTGACAGCAACGGTGCTGCTACTGGACCAAAACAGCACCAAATTGCAACAATTGGTTACACCTATGTTGGTGCACCCATGAAATCATCTGATCGATTGCTTAACCCCCTTGGTTTTCAAGTAACAAGTTACCGTTCTGACCCAGAAATACTGTTGAATGATTAAGGAATTGATTGTTATGAAAAAACTTGCGTTCGTTGTTCTATTGTCTTCGTTTTCTTCTCTTTATACGGTACCTGTGCAGGCGCTCAAAAGTCCATCAAATTCACAATATGATCATCGCATTCGCTATATAACATATAACGAAGCCGATGTGGTTCAAATTGAAACAGTTCTTGGTGTGGCAACACATATTATTCTTGAAGAAGGTGAACAGTACATAACTCATGCCTTTGGCGATTCTGAAGCCTATGCCTTTGCTCATAAAGGGCGGCATATTTTTATTAAACCAAAAGCAGAACTTGCCAATACCAATCTCATCGTTGTAACCGACAAACGGAGTTATAAATTCCGACTACAATTTCGGAATGACCGTGCGGGATCAACATATGAATTGGCTTTCCATTATCCCGATTCAAACGATGAAAAGTCAGAAGAAAACAATCGACGCCTTGCGATTGAACGTGGTTTTCACCAAAGCGTCAACGGCTATAATCTCAGTTATACCATGAGTGGTCACCAAGATATTGCTCCGATAAATGCTTGGGACAATGGGCGTATTACTTACTTCAAATTTCCCGCTAACATGGATATGCCATCGATTTATGTCGTAGATGCTGAAGGCAATGAAAGCTTAATACCACGCACCGTTATCGGCAGTTCTAATGATATTATCGCCGTTCATAAGGTCAATCCTAAATGGCTCATACGGCTTGGTAAACGCGCTCTAGCTGTTTTTAATGAAGCCTATGACCCCAATGGCGTACCAAACACAACAGGGACAGTATCTTCGGTGGTTTATCGTATCAATAAAGGAGGAAAATGATGTTTGACAATAAGGAAGGAGAGGGAAAAGGTACAAAACTGGACAACGTCGATCAAAAACATATTGAAGGTGCCTATGGAGGGTCCGAACTAGGTTCTGAACGTCGTCCAACAATTCCAGGTACCCGTGCATTGTTAATGGTAGGACTTATTGTCATAGTAGCGATACCGATTGCCTTGACTTGGAAAGCTTTTAAAATGCGTAATACCGTGGAGGTTGAGGAAGAAAAATCACAACAAATAGTACAGCAAATTATACCAAACTATGTCCCTCGAATTATAGAAGAACCAAAGATTGTAGAAGAAGCAGAAAAATCAACACAAATAGAAGATTCAAACTTGGATATTCCACCGGCCTTAAGTAAGCTTCTTCAAACAGCCATTCCTCCACATATGCTCCAAGATTCTGAAGAATTAGCACGCAAACGTATGCTCAGTTCTAGCCTTAACAACGGTGGTAGCGAAGGATCTACAGATACAAATAATAAAGCATCGAATAATGATAGAGGTAATGGCGTATTATTTGATAACCTTCAGCCCGTGCGTTTAGGTCAATCACATGCGATGCAACTTCGTAACCGTGACTTTTTGATTACACAAGGAACGCAAATAGATTGTACGTTAGAAACAAAAATCATTACATCACAACCCGGAATGACGACGTGTCATTTAACACGCGATATTTATTCCACGAGTGGACGTGTTGTTTTGCTTGACCGTGGTTCTAAAGTTGTTGGTTTTTACCAAAGTGGCATACAACAAGGACAAACGCGCGTGTTTGTGCAATGGTTACGCATTGAAACGCCTTCTGGTGTTGTTGTCAATCTTGACTCACCAGGCACAGGTCCTCTGGGTGAAGCGGGTATTGGTGGCTGGGTTGACAGACATTTTTGGGAACGATTTGGTAGTGCAATTATGGTAAGCATTATCGGTGATTTAGGAGAATGGGTAAGAGGAAAAGTTGGTAAAAGCAGCAAAGAAAATAAAGATAACTCACAAAATAAAGGAGCTCAGAATGCTGAATCTATAGCAATCGATGTTCTTCAAAATTCCATCAATATCACACCAACACTTTACAAAAACCAAGGCGAACGAGTAAATATTTTTGTTGCTCGTGATCTGGATTTCAGCGATGTCTACAGTCTCGTCACACGTTAACCCGATACAAAAAGATCAAGCAGTTTTTCAGCTTCTGCAACCGCTTGATTGTTTTTTAGAAGATCCCACGATCACTGAATTATCGATTTGCCGCCCCTGTGAAGTATGGACGAAAAGCTTTAAGGGTTGGCAAGTACATAGCGTACCAGAGTTAACAACCACTTTTTTGCAAACGCTTATTACAGCTATTATCGTTTATAACGGTATGGCTCCCAGAAGTATTAATTATGTGCTCTTGCCTGGTGGACAACGTGGTACAATTATACAAACACCAGCTGTTGTTGATGGTGCTCTTTCCTTTGTAATTCGTAAACATTCTCTCATAGTTAAAACGTTAGAAGAACTCAAAGAAGAAGGGGCATTTGACGATTTTTCTGATGTAAGTTTTAATAAGCCTTCAGCAAAAGAAGCCAATAACTTGTTATCGAGGCAGGACTTCACACGGTTGGAACCATTTGAAGTTCAACTCTTACAAAGTAAACGTGAGGGAAAAATTCTTGAATTTTTGGAAGAATGCGTCCTTCACAAACGCAACATTATTATTGCAGGCAAAACAGGATCTGGTAAAACAACATTTGCTCGCTCTTTAATTGAAAAGGTCCCTGTAGAGGAGCGTATTATCACAATTGAAGATGTTCATGAGCTTTTTCTACCCAATCATCCCAATCATGTACATATGATTTATGGTAACAATGTAGGCCGTGTTTCAGCTGAAGAATGCCTAGATGCGTGTATGCGTCAGTCGCCTGACAGAATTTTTCTCGCTGAATTGCGAGGCAATGAAGCATGGGAATATCTCAATTCGCTCAACACTGGTCATCCCGGATCAATTACAACAACGCATGCCAACAGCGCTTTGCAAACATTTGAGCGATGTGCCACCTTGATTAAAAGATCAGAAATTGGCCGGCAACTCGAGTTAGAAATGATAAAAATCGTTCTCTATACAACAGTTGACGTAGTGTTGTTCTTTAAAGATAGAAAACTCTCTGAAGTCTTTTACGACCCGATTTTTGCTAAATCAAAAATCGCTTAAGGGGAGCTTCCTCTCTCGGTAATATGAAGCAAACAAAAATAGCCGTAACTAATTGTTACGGCTATTTATTTAACTTTTCCTATTCTCTTTGCTTCTCCAATGGATTTTCTACACTCTTCATGAAGAAAAAAAGAAAAAAGTTAATAGACAACAACTCTACGAGAAAACCAAATTATACATAAGGCTCTCTTTATTCTCTTGCCTTTGATCATTCTTTCCATTTACCTTTTGAAAAAGTATCTTTGATGCAAAAAAGAAAAAATAGCTGCAAAATAAATATTTAAACAAAAGAAAAGAATAAATTTTGATTCGCCTATCAATGAAAGCTTCGTAAAATAGGTACTTTCGATCATCACAAATAATTATCGTCATCAAGACCAAAACTTATCGTTTAAAAATTCTAAGCGCTATTTTCAAGTGATTAATAAATATGTTTTTTAACCAAACAATCTCCAAATACGGAAAACCTCATACGAAATAAATTATCATTTCGATTTAGCATCCATAAACCACGTTCTATTTGGTAATAAAAAGTATAGTGGTATATAGACGTCTTCTTCAGACGAAGAAAGATTCTTAACCTCCAGTTGTTCGTAAACAACCAAATTTCTCTTAGGCAAGCTTTGCTAACCATATCACGTGGCTTATGTCCCTCTCCTAAAGACGATATCCATAGATTCCATAAGGTAAGCTCTACTCTGAATATTCCTGCTCTCTTCTCTGCACCACAAAAAGCAAAAATTCCTAAAAGAACAGATCTACAATCACTCTTCTTAAGCCACGTCACATTGACTTATAAAGAGTGTTCATTATTTTGCGTGTTGGATAAAAGATCTTAGTACCGTAGGATTCTCTCATTTCAAAGCTGTTTATTAACCAAAACCATGTCTCTTGCACATTATAAGTAAATAAAGCCGTATAGAATGAAACTGTACAAAAAGCACTAAAAATGCCTTTTATAAACCATCCAAAATGCCCCAAATTGTCACAATATTGGGAGTTTGCAAAGTGTCTAATGGCACCCAACTTGCTCTTTTATGAAGTGTAAAAATGGAGATGCTCTATAAATTTTATATTATTCATCAGGGCTTTACCATTATACCATCCACGAGCTCTGTAGTGAAATAAGCTTAGGCACCTTAAAGAAAGGTTTCTTAAAAACAAGCGTGTAAATTGACAAGCAAAGTGTATTTGGTTCGGGGCGTTCTGTTTTACATAAGGGTTTTGATCTTATTAAAGAACGAGAGAAACAAAAGCGTGAAGCAATGCATAATCTCTATTATTTAAAAGACATTACTCTAGATGCTTTTGAAAGCTGTAAAGCAGAATTAAAAAATGATGCTAAAAATGGAAACTGGTTTGCACCTTTACAGCTTCATATTCTCCTCAAATTAGGCGGCTGTATAGCAACTTTCAAAGATTACGCCAACAGAGATACATAATACTCTTAACTCCCATTTGATAAGTAAAAGCTGCAACAGCAAAAGCTCTTTTAGAAAAACAACGCCATAAAGTCATTAATAAACCGGCAATGAATTGGAGAAATGTTCCAGATTTTTATCAAACACTCTGCAAAGCAACAAGAATGATACAACTGGCTTTGCGTCTGCTTATTCTTACAGGTGTTCGTACCCATCTCTTGCATCAATTCGTGAAGATCAGATTGAAGAGGATATATGGACAACTCTTGGCTCGAGAATACGAACGGTCTGCGTGATACTACAGGAGATTTCGCATGTCACTATGATCACAAATATTAAAAATTTTAAAACAAGCACGCTTGTTTTTTCGCAATGATTTCTGTTTTCTGTAACCGGTCGTAGTCCTTATTAAGGTGAATTTCCTATCACAATATATAAGAGAGGTTAGGTTAAAAACCTGTCCACGTAGATTTCGCTCTAGTTTACGTAATTGGCTAACAGACTCCACCTATCACACCTCAAAGGACGAAGCCTCTTAACACGCCACTGATCTGCAAACAATCCGCCCCCCTCACCTAGCAGATTTCACCTTCTAA
Organism: Bartonella sp. AP7XZML; assembly: GCF_042195745.1. Classification (NCBI taxonomy): domain Bacteria; kingdom Pseudomonadati; phylum Pseudomonadota; class Alphaproteobacteria; order Hyphomicrobiales; family Bartonellaceae; genus Bartonella; species Bartonella sp. AP7XZML. The sequence goes on along the minus strand of NZ_JBHIOT010000059.1, from coordinate 61,290 downwards.
CCACTCTAATTACCACATCCTAAATAAGATAGTGTTTTACAGCACAACAGAATAAATACCAAAACAATGGCTGATTATACCGTTAATACTTGGACACCTCTCTTTCATGTTAAGAAATATCTTTTATGCTAAAAAATAAAAAACACTTTTACTGCTTAAATAACTTTCTTCAGCATATATACAAGAACAATGAAATACCCTAACATAATAAATAAGACCTAAACCTAGAAATCTCTATTTTTTATAGATAAAAACATATAAAATCAAAACCTATGAAACTCATAAAAACACAACATGTTTTCTTTGATGATTGAATTCATTCAACTCAAACGAACCTATAAACATCCCTATTCCACATTCGCAACACGTGTTCTTAGAATTCTCACTAGCCTTTTCTAAATTTTTGGAAAAAACTATAAATTTGATATTTTTTAAAAACGCCTTATTTGCTCTTTAATGAATTTAAATCTATGACGTTACAATAATTTTAAATTACTTCCCCCTTAACTGTATGATCTATCTCTACAATAGAGAGGGATTTTACGTTCTCCATTTTTTAAGAACTATAAATTTTGCTTTTTAATGCGATTAACAATCCAATCTTTAAAACAAAAAATATGACCTTTATATATATAATGATATTATCAAAAATTCCTAATCCTTGAATATTAGCAATGTTTTCGATATTACAATAAATGTGTCGTAAAATGACGAATTGTCATAATGATCACTCCTTTGTATTTCATTTAGATAATTTACATGCGTTTAATATTTGTATCAGCATTTATTTTTTCTTCTATATTTATACAGAGTAATCATTTTTTATAAAAAATGATTACTTGAATCTGCATCAAAGTATAAATTATGATGCGAATTTAATAAAAATAAAAACACATGGCATATTGATTTTATTGTTTTTACATAGAACGCTATTTAAAGTATAGTTTGCTCGAAAGACTAATGCCTTTTTAAAGGCAATAATAACTATACTAACCGCCTCATAGAAGCCAATAAATTTTTAGAGATTAAGCCTCAAAGAGGCACAAAAACACGCACAATTTTCTATTTTTCTTTTTACTGTTCGTTAATCGGTCAATTTTCAAAGATAATATTCAACTATGAGTTTTCTACTCAGCCATTGCAAGGATTGCTTCTACAAGGATTGCTTAATTTTTAGAGATTACTTCGCTTTTAGAATGATTATAGCTACTGCACCCTCATAAGCAGCCGATCTTCTTTTAGAGATTTAATTGCTAAAAGGAGATACAATTTTCCACCTTACGCTTTATTTTGATCAATCAGTAAATTTTCAGAGGCGGCGTTCAACCATGAGTTTTTTAATTTCAGCAATCGCTTTCGCTGGATTTAATCCCTTTGGACAAGTTTGCGCACAATTCATAATCGTATGGCAACGATAAAGGCGGAAAGGATCTTCTAAATTATCAAGACGTTCACCACACATCTCATCACGTGAATCCGCAATCCAGCGATAAGCTTGAAGCAAAACAGCGGGCCCCAAATAACGATCACCGTTCCACCAATAACTTGGACATGAAGTCTGACAACACGCACACAAAATACACTCATAAAGACCATCGATTTTTTGGCGATCGGAGTGACTTTGTAACCATTCTTTTGCAGGTTCAGGAGAAACTGTTTGTAACCAAGGCTCAATAACTCGGTGTTGCGCATAAAAGCGATTCAAGTCAGGAACCAAATCTTTAACAACCGGCATGGAAGGCAAAGGATAGACTTTAATGGGGTGTTTTACATCATCCATCCCTTTGGTACAAGCTAATGTATTGGTTCCATCAATATTCATCGCACATGAACCACAGATGCCTTCACGGCATGATCGACGAAGTGTCAAAGTTGGATCAATATGGTTTTTAATAAACAAAAGCCCATCAAGAATCATAGGACCACAAGCAGAACGATCCACATAATAAGTATCTAAATGAGGATTTTCCTCATCATCAGGCGACCAACGATACACGTGAAATTCCGTCAGCTTTGTAGCACCTTCAGGTTTAGGCCAAACCTTTCCCGGTTTTACTTGAGAATTTTTGGGAAGCTTAATTTGTACCATATTTTATTCTCCCCTTAATAAACCCGTTTTTTAGGTGCAATGCGCTTTAAATCGATCCCACCATCAGCTTCAGATGTTAACGGGTCCACATGGACAGGTCGATATGATAATGTCACCTTACCCTCTTTTGACAAATGTGAAAGCGTATGTTTACGCCAGTTTTTATCATCACGCTCTGGATAATCTTCACGAGCGTGAGCGCCACGGCTTTCTGAGCGTGCTTCGGCAGAATGAACAGTCATGATTGCATTCGCCATAAGATTTTCAAGCTCTAATGTTTCAACCAAATCAGAATTCCATATCAGAGAACGATCTGTGACTTTGAGATCCGACAATTCCCCCCAGATTTTATTCATCCGTTGACATCCCTGTTTCAAAGAATCTTCTGTACGGAAGACTGCTGCGTCTTCTTGCATCGTGCGTTGCATTTTTTCACGCAATACAGCTGTTGGTATTGCCCCTTGTGCAAAACGTAAACGATCAAAACGCGCTATAATTTCGTCAACAGCTTCTTCATTGATGGGTGGAATTTCTGCATTCCGATCAATAACTTCACCCGCGCGAATGGCAGCAGCACGACCAAACACCACAAGATCAATTAATGAATTTGACCCCAAGCGGTTAGCACCATGAACAGAAGCACATCCTGCTTCTCCTACCGCCATCAGCCCTGGTTGAATACGATCAGGCGAATCAGTCGTTGGATTGAGAACTTCCCCGTAGTAATTGGTAGGAATCCCACCCATATTATAATGAACCGTTGGCAAGATGGGGATAGGCTCTTTTGTTACATCCACCCCTGCAAATATCCGTGCTGATTCTGAAATCCCTGGTAAACGCTCATGCAAGATTGCAGGATCAATATGATTGAGAACCAAATGAATATGGTCCTTCTTAGGTCCAACGCCACGTCCTTCACGAATTTCAAGTGTGATACAACGCGAAACCAAATCACGTGAAGCCAAATCCTTAAAGGAAGGTGCATAGCGCTCCATAAAGCGTTCACCTTCAGAATTGATTAAATAGCCTCCTTCACCACGAGCTCCTTCTGTAATTAAGCAGCCAGAACCGTAAATCCCTGTCGGATGGAATTGCACAAACTCCATATCCTGAAGTGGCAATCCAGCACGTGCGATCATTCCACCACCATCACCCGTACAGGTATGCGCCGATGTCGCAGAAAAATAAGCGCGTCCATAACCACCGGTTGCAAGAACAACCATTTTGGCAGAAAAACGATGTATTGTACCATCATCGAGATTCCATGCCACAACCCCCGTACAAACCCCATCCGTCATGATGAGATCGAGTGCAAAATATTCAATAAAAAATTGCGCATTATGCTTTAAGCTTTGTCCATAAAGCGTATGCAAAATGGCATGGCCTGTACGGTCAGCTGCTGCACAAGTACGCTGAACAGGTGGACCTTCACCAAATTGTGTCGTATGTCCACCAAAAGGACGCTGATAAATTTTGCCTTCTTGCGTTCGCGAAAAAGGAACGCCATAATGTTCTAATTCATACACAGCAGCAGGAGCATTACGCACCAAATATTCCATTGCATCGGTATCGCCCAACCAATCAGAACCTTTCACGGTATCATATAAATGCCACTGCCAATTGTCAGGTCCCATATTTGAAAGCGATGCAGCAATTCCCCCTTGTGCTGCAACCGTATGTGAGCGCGTTGGAAAAACCTTCGTAATACAAGCTGTCTTTAATCCTTGTTCTGCCATACCCAGTGTCGCACGTAATCCTGCACCACCTGCCCCAACAACAACAACATCAAATTTATGATCTACAGTGCGATAAGGGGTGTTACCTGCTTTAGCACCCAGAGATGATCCTGTACCCGCCATACTTGTTTAACCCCCTAATGCAATTTTCAAAAGAGAAAAAATAATGATACCACCTATGAGAAAACAAAATAAAATATTTAACGTCAAAAAGAATATCCGAAAACCTTCACGTGGAATATAATCTTCAATCACCACCTGCATACCAAGTTTCATATGATAAAGGACCGAAAAAGTCATCAATCCCATCAAAATAGCAACAATAGGATGTGCAAGTCTTGCACGCACAATACTATAGTCCTTTCCCACAAGCGAAAGAATAAGAACAATAAAAAATATCAAAAGTGGTAGATTGATAAACCCCGTCAAACGTTCTAGCCAAAAATGCTCTGTTCCTTCATGAGCACTGCCACGCCCCCGTACTTTTCCAAGTTCCGTTCGAAAATCTTTTTTCATGTCTCTTTTCTCCCCCAGCTAAACAACGGTATATCCAATAATCCAAATCGCAAAAGTAACAATAAGAGAAATAAACACTGTCGCCCAAGCAGTGACTGTTGCCTTTTCTTTTGCCAAAAGGCAAGGCTTCAGATCCCAAACAATGTGGCGAACACCACCAACCATGTGATGAACCCCTGCCAAAGTATAAAGAAACAAAATACACAATCCAAACCAAGAACTATAAATTTCGTAAACTGTTCTAAATGTCTCCTCGCCACACGCAATAGCAATTAACCAAACAGCAAAAAAAACCGTTCCAACATAAAGCGCCATACCCGTAATGCGGTGTGCAATGGACATGGCCATAGTAATTGTCCAACGATAAATACTTATATGAGGGGAACGAGGGCGCTCTTTTATCCTAGTTGTCTCTATCATAAAATATCCTGACCTGGTTTTTGCAACCGCAATGAACGAGAAAGTTCGCGCAAAACGACTAAACATACTCTCTCGTTTTTACTTGTTTGGCATCTCAAGATACCGATATTACAGGTCGGTTGTCTCAAATAACGGATTAAAGGTCACGCATAAAAAAACCGATTACTCTCCGGATATGATCCGCAAAACTCGCCTTAATCTAATACACTTTTATCTTCACGTCAAAGGTCTAAAATCTTTTCCAAATATAAACAGACATTTTTTCAGATTAAACTTATCCTTTTGAGTATCCACGATATATGCAATGGTCTCTTAAATTGCACCCATGATTAAGAATAAAAAGAGGAAAAATTGATAGATTAAACATTTTTATGTCCCCTCCAAGCCTTTTAAAAGGCAAAACGAATCAAGAAAGACACAAATAAGCGGCATAAAAGCCGCTTTTGCATAAAGTTTAGCCGATATAATCTTTACTCAGAAACTTGCTTTTCAACATCTGTGCTGACAGATGCTGCTTCTACTTTCTCAACAACCTTTTCAGCTTTTTTCCGATAATCTCTCTTTTCAGCGATACGTGCAGCTTTACCTCTCAAGCCACGTAGATAATAGAGTTTTGCACGGCGCACTTTACCACGGCGCACCAGCTCAACACCTTCAATCAAAGGAGAATAAACAGGAAATACCCTCTCCACCCCTTCACCATAAGAAATCTTGCGTACTGTAAAGGTCTCATTCAACCCACCGCCTGAACGCGCAATACAGACACCTTCATAAGCCTGAACACGCGTCCGTGTACCTTCTGTCACACGCACCATAACACGGACTGTATCTCCTGGCTGAAATGCTGGAAATTGGCGCTTTTCTTCAATTTTTGCACATTGTTCAGCTTCAAGCTGTGCGATAATATTCATTTCTTTTATCCTTCATGTTCTTTATCGAACAGTCAGAGCGCTCAACTCTTACCAAAAAAGCCTTTATTAAGAATAAGGAGCTCTTTAGGCTATGTCTTACACAGGAGCGAATACACCATTCCTTCATTTTAATTTTGGAACTACAGAAAACCTTTTATAAAAAACTCTCTAAAAAGAGAGCCATGCAATACACCACCTTATCATATGAATCAAGTTTTCTGATGATTTTTATTATAACGCGCATAAAGATCAGGGCGACGTTGACGTGTTAACAATTCGGCTTGGCTTTGACGCCAATCTGCGATCGCTTTGTGATGACCTGAGAGCAATACAGGCGGAATACCCCGCCCTTCGAAAAGAGAAGGGCGGGTATATTGCGGATGTTCCAGCAAGTCATTTTCAAAACTTTCACACCTTGCAGAAGCTGCATTCCCCATCACTCCAGGCAGAAGACGTATAATAGCATCTAAGATAACCAATGCGGCTGTTTCACCCCCTGAAAGAATATAATCACCAATAGAGACTTCTTCTAGTTCTCGTGCCTCTATGACTCGCTCATCAACCCCTTCAAAACGTCCACAAACTAACGTTACACCCGTATCACGAGCCAAGCTATGCGCGTAAGCTTGGTCAAAAGGACGCCCACGTGGACTCATCAACAATCTTGGCGAATCCTGTGGACAGCAATCAAGAGCCGCCGCCAATACATCCGCCCGCATTACCATACCAGCTCCCCCACCAGCAGGTTTATCATCAACGCTATGGTGTTTGTCTAAAGCAAAATCCCTAATCTGTACCGTCTCCAGTGACCAAATTCCACGCTCTAAAGCTTGCCCTGCTAAAGAATACCCTAAAAAACCAGGAAACATTTCAGGATAAAGGGTTAAAACGCGCGCCTGAAATTTCATTTTATTTCTTATCCTTATTTTCTTAAACAGACTCTTAATAGCAAAAATAGCACAAACAAGACTTTTAACGCTATAGCGTTAATCTGAGTCTTCTTGATCTGCGCCATATTTAATACGATCCTTCTAAATACTTGCACTAAAAAAGACTCTAAAAATTCAGGACTATTTCGAGATAAAGTGCTTACAATATCTGCTCAAAAGAGCATTTTTAATATTTTCACACATTCCACTTTTTATTGACGAAATTCATCTGTTGTTTTTTACCTTCATCTTTATTTTTAGATTCAAGCTATTTCCTTTTTATCATTGTCTCCCCCATCAATTAAACCAGCGGCCATGGGATCAACAACAAGAAAACCAGAATCCATACAAATTTCTGGTACCGCCGCCTTACTAAAGGGAATAAGAACTCTTTTACCTGTATTCAAACGTATTTCAAGCAAATCACCAGCCCCGAAATTAAAAAAACCACACACTTCACCTAAGATTTTCCCCCCACAATCTTGGACACACAAGCCTATTAAATCGACTTGATAAAACTCATCCTCCATCAAATCATCAATTAATTGATCACGCGTCACATAAAGGCGAATACCTTTTAAAGACTCAGCCGCATTACGATTTTCTACCCCTTTAAAACGTACAATCGCCTTATTTTTTTGTATCCGAAGAGTTACAATTTCATAAGAACGCCCCATATCATCATAAAGAGTGCTGTAAAACTTGAAACGCTGTGGCTCAGCACTTAGAATTTTAACAAAAACATCTCCTTTTATACCATGAGGCATACCAATAATGGCAAGATAGACTTTATTTTTAAGCTTTTCTTTATTATACTTCATGCAAAAATATTATCTCTCAAAAATGAACCCTTCAATCTTATAGTTTTCTATTCAATCTTGTTGCCATATGAGACAATCTTCTAAAAGACCTTTCTTGGTAACAAAAAACAAATTAATAAAGGAGAAAGTCTTATGGCAAATATTATGCTATTTTACAAAGATATCACGCCAATCAACAAAGTTTCCCATAAAAATCTAAAATTTGCTCCTCCAAGTGATATGTCTTTTGCCAAGGATACTCACTGGGTTCCTTTAGCAAGTACTGAATATTTTCAAGCAGCACTAGACTATCCTATTTTATTTATGTGCGCCGAAGATGAACAAAAAAAACGGCACTACACATCCGCAGCTCTTGTCGGTCTTTCTAATGACGAAAATGACTATATCGCTTCTGATAAAAGTTGGAAAACCAATACTTATGTTCCTGCTTTTGTCCGTCGCTATCCTTTTGTTTTGGCACAAATTAGCAATGAAAAAGAACTTTCTGTTTGCTTTGATCAACAGTCCGGTATGTTTAATGAAGTTGCAGGAACAGAACTTTTTAATTCCGACGGCTCTATTTCTCCTTTTATGGAAGAACGTATTCGTTTTCTTGAAAGTTTTAAAATCGCTATGGAGAAAACCTCTGAGTTTATTGATGCTCTTGTAGAAATGGATCTTCTAAGCCAAAAATCCATCAATGTGAAAAACGATAAAGGTCTCTCAGCGCAATTGGAACATTTTTGGGTTGTTGATGAAGAAAAATTGAATAAATTATCAGCAAGCCAACTTGCCAAACTTCATAAAAATGGCTTTTTAGGATTAATTTTTGCGCATTTGATGTCAACACACAATCTTGTGAAAATACTCTCTCTCAAAGGTGAAAAGCAACTTATCAATCGTGAAGAGCAACCCCAAAACAAGAATGGTCATTCTAACGATGAAAAAGCTAAAAAGAAAGAAACTCTCAACTAGATAATGCCTATCAAAAACGACAAGAGAAAAGATGAAAATATTCCTCTCATTCCAGCAGACCATGCAATTTTAAACGCAAGGAAAAATTGGTTAGAGTGTCTTACCCAAACACGTCGTATGTCAGCACAAACAGTGCAAGCCTATGAACGTGATACGCGGCAATTTTTGTCTTTTCTCTGTCAGCACTTAAATCATACACCAACCCTTACAGATCTTTCTCATTTACGCATCAGTGACTTGCGTGCTTATCTTGCTTATCGGCGTACAAACAATGTAAGTGCGCGCTCTTTAAGCCGAGGGGTGGCAGGCATCCGTTCTTTTTTCAAATACTTATCACGTGAAGGAATCGTTAATGTTCCGGCGGCTCAACTTATCCGAAGCCCCAAACACCCCAAATTGCTCCCAAAACCTTTAGCGATAAAATCAGCACTTCACATAGTCAAACAAGAAAATCAACTGGAAAATGAACCTTGGATTAGCGCTCGTAATGCTGCTGTCCTCATGCTTCTTTATGGCTGTGGAATGCGAATATCAGAAGCCTTAAGCCTCACACCAGAACAATTTTCTGATCCTAAAAAAACAAGTTTATTTATAACAGGAAAAGGCGGCAAAACACGCCTTGTTCCTCTCATCAAAATTGTTTACGAAGCTGTACAAAATTATCTCAAATGTTGCCCATATCCTTTATTGGATAACCAACCCATATTTCGTGGGGCGCGAGGCGGTCCCCTACAGCCCGCCATTATTCAGAAAACTGTACGCAACTTACGAGCAAGCCTTGGTTTACCAGAAACTGCAACGCCTCATACACTGCGCCATTCTTTTGCCACCCATCTTTTATCACGGGGGGGAGATTTGCGCACGATTCAAGAACTTCTTGGGCACGCTAGTCTTTCCACCACACAAATCTATACCCACGTCGATACAGACCATTTGTTAAAAATCTATCAAAAGGCCCATCCCCGTTCCTAAAAACGTCTCATCAAAAAATTAGAGTGTTTCAACCTCAAGTGCCAAAGCATGAACACAAGTAGCTAACTCTTCTTGTAAAACTTTATAAATCGCTCGATGTATTTCTACGCGTGTCATATTAGAAAAAGAAGAAGATAAAATTTTCACTCGAAAATGTGTTTCTCCTTTACCATCAAAAGCATGTTCATTATGAGGATGCCCCTCATGAAGATGACTTTCGTTAATCACTTCAAGCTTTTGCGGATGAAAAGCATCCTGAAGCTTTCTCTGAATTATTGTTTCTATAAACATTTTTCATTCCTCAAACAAAATGAACGTGCAAAAATACACCTTTTCATAATAGAATAAGTGTGAAAACAAATTTTTCAAAAGTCAATTCTTGTAAAATTAATCAATTTTGCATAAACCAATAATATGACAATAACATCTAAATTATTCGATTCAATTCGCATAAGCTCAAATAAAAAACAAAAAGCTGAGCCAGAAGCACAACAGTGTCAGTGGGAAGGTTGTGAAAAAACAGGGTCCCATAAAGCACCAGCAGGTCGAAATCACGAAGGACAATATTTATATTTTTGTATTGAACACGTACGCGCCTATAATAAAAATTTTAATTACTTCTCTGGTCTTAGCAATAAAGATATCGCAAAATTTCAAAAGGATGCTCTCACAGGACATCGTCCGACATGGCCTACAGATCTGAGCAATGGTACATCGAAAAAAACAGCCGCGAATTATGCAAAGATTCGCTCTGGCACAGCTGCCTATCAAAATCGCATGCGCGATCCCTTCACGCTTTTTACTGGGCAGCATTCAAACAATAAGTTCTCACGAAAATTAAAGCCCTTAGAAGCAAAAGCTTTTGATACACTGGGACTACAGGCAAACGCTTCAGCAGAAGACATCAAAATGAAATATAAAGAGTTGGTAAAAAAGCACCATCCTGATTCCAATGGTGGTAATCGTGCTTCAGAAGAGCGCTTTCGTGATGTTTTACATGCTTACAATTTGCTAAAAAAGTCTGGTTTGTGCTGAAAACATGCGCTTATATGAGTCTATTTTCATTTAGACCATCATTATTTGCGCAAAATGTTACTTTTTTTGCAAAACATTATAGAATACGTAAAAAAATCTTTCTTCAATATCTAAGGCTCTCATTATAGAGCATTGCATAAATACTTTAACTCTTGTATCGTTTCTAATGAATAAATAGCGTCCTCTCCCTTCCAGAAACATAATGACAAATCTTACCGTTGAAAATTTGCCCGATATTACACTTTGTGCTCGCGATCTATTTCATATTGAAACAGATCTGAAAGTCCCTGCTTTTAGCACAAAAAGTCCCCATGTTCCTGATATCGATCCTGATTATCTTTTTGATCAGCAAACAACTTTAGCGATTCTCGCAGGTTTTACCTTTAACCGCCGTGTAATGGTTTCTGGCTATCACGGTACAGGGAAATCAACGCATATTGAACAAGTTGCTGCACGTCTTAACTGGCCTTGTCTTCGCATTAATCTTGATAGTCATGTAAGTCGTATCGATCTTGTAGGAAAAGATGCTATCGTTTTAAAAGATGGTTTACAAATCACTGAATTTAAAGAGGGCATTTTGCCATGGGCTTATCAAAATAATATTGCTCTTGTTTTCGACGAATATGATGCGGGGCGTCCCGATGTTATGTTTGTTATCCAACGCGTTCTTGAAACCTCTGGAAAACTAAGCTTACTTGATCAAAGCCGTGTCATCTCTCCCCATCCAGCATTTCGTCTTTTTGCAACGGCAAACACCATTGGTCTTGGTGATACAACCGGTCTCTATCATGGTACCCAACAGATCAATCAAGCTCAAATGGACCGCTGGTCTATTGTTACGATACTCAATTATTTACCCCATGATAAAGAGGTTAATATCATTTGTTCAAAGGTCAAATCTTTTCAAACGGCTGAGGGAAAAAAGACAATTTCACAAATGGTTCATGTTGCTGATATGGTACGCCAATCTTTTATCAATGGAGATCTTTCAACTGTCATGAGTCCACGTACCGTCATTACTTGGGCAGAAAATACAACAATTTTTCAAGATGTCGGCTTTGCCTTCCGATTAACCTTTCTCAATAAATGTGATGAACTCGAACGTGCCACTGTTGCAGAATTTTATCAACGCGCCTTTGGACAAGAGCTTCCCGAATCACTCATTCATGGTGTTTCGCCTTAAGGAATCTGTCACTCATGGCTACCGATATTGGCGACAACAAAAATCCGGCAAAAGATTCTTCCAACAACACTCTTAATGCTGAAGCTTTAAAAAAAGCACTTTCCACCTGTATGCGTGCGATTGCAGGCACAAACAACCTTGAAGTTTCCTTTAGTCATAACCGACCATCTTTAAGCGAAAGTTGCGCGCGTTTACCAGAATTACCTCAATACGCAACGAATAAAGACATCACTATTACCCGCGGACTAGGTGATTCCATGGCTCTGCGCAAAGCATGGCATGACAACCGCATTCACATGCAATTTTCTCCACCAGAATCAGAAGCACGTGCTATCTTTGATGCCCTCGAACAAACACGTGTTGAAGCAATTGGTACTTTAGCCATGGAGGGACTTGCAAAAAATCTTGATGTCATGCTCGCCGATAAATACAAAAGAGCCCATTATCATAAAATTAGCAACCAAAGTGAAGCCCCCATCCAAGAAGCGATTGCACTTTTATTGCGTGAAAAAATAACAAAGCGCGCAGCTCCAAGAGAAGCGGGTTCTGTCTTAGAATTGTGGCGTAAAGAACTCGAACAAAAAGCAGCAGAACTCAATGAACTCCCACATCATATTTACAACCAACAAGCTTTTGCACAGATTGTTCGCCAAATGCTTGTTACACTCAAAATGACAGTGCAACAAGCTGAAGCTTCTAACAGTGAAAACAATAAAAAGTTAAAAAATGCGTGTGAACCTCAAGACCAAAGAGAAGAAGAGAGTAAAAACAAAAAACACGCTCAAAGTGAAGAACAAACCAGCACTGAACAAGAAAGTGATGTGCAAGATGACGGAAAAACACAAGCGACACAATCAAACAACAATGATCAAGCTGACGGCGAGCAAAAAAATGGACCTTGGCAAGAAAAGCCGAGCAAACCCAAACACCTTTTTTCTGATTCGGAACAAATGGAAAGACTTGGCAATTATAAAATCTTCACCCGTCAATTTGATGAAATTTTGGAAGCAACAGATTTTTGTTCTGAAAACGAGTTAGATCACTTACGCCGTTATCTTGATAAGCAAATCAATCATCTCCAAAACATCGTTGGACGTTTAGCAAACCGTCTCCAGCGCCGCTTGATGGCGCAACAAAATCGCAACTGGAACTTTGACCTTGAAGAAGGATATCTTGATACAACACGGCTTCCACGTCTAATTATTGACCCCATGCAACCCCTTTCTTTTAAAATGGAAAGCAACACCCAATTTCGGGACACAGTTGTTTCACTCCTCATTGATAATTCTGGCTCAATGCGCGGACGCCCCATTAGCGTTGCTGCAAGTTGTGCTGATATTTTGGCACAAACTCTTGAGCGTTGTGGTGTCAAAGTTGAAATTTTAGGTTTTACCACCAAAACTTGGAAAGGGGGCAAATCGCGCGAACAATGGCTTACCCAAAACAAACTCCATAATCCTGGACGCCTCAATGATTTATGCCATATCATCTATAAAAGTGCTGATACCCCATGGCGTCGCGCACGACGCAATTTAGGTTTAATGATGCAAGAAGGATTATTAAAAGAAAATATCGACGGAGAAGCTTTGATTTGGGCTCATCAACGCCTTTTATCACGGCGTGAACAACGTCGCATCCTCATGGTCATTTCTGATGGTGCTCCTGTTGACGATTCGACACTATCGGTCAACTCCAGCAATTATTTAGAAAAACACTTACGCGCAGTGATTCAAGAAATCCAAACACACTCCCCTATCGAACTCATTGCCATTGGAATTGGTCATGACGTCACACGTTATTATCAACGTGCTGTAACAATTATGAATGCTGAAGAACTCGCCGACGCCATAACAAAACAATTAGAAATACTTTTTAGTGATAAAAGGACTCATATTCATAAGAAATAAACCTGCCTTGAATCAGCAACGATTACATTTTAAAAATTATCTCTATCATTAAACCATCGGAATTTGATGGCTAACAACCTGAGAAGATAATCCCACAAATTGAATATCGAACTTTAAAGAAGCTTCTACTTTACTGGATGCATTATGAATTCTAAAAGAAATGCTCCAACCATCTTCAAAAATTGTAATGAGTTTGTTTTTACTTTCTGGTTATATTGCGACTGATAAAACTTTTCTTGGAATTTTTCATTTACGTCCATATCCCAGAGTGCCCTTCAAATTAAAAGACTGAATAATTACCCGTTTTTGTCTCGATCTTGTGTTATTCATTATATTTAAATACACGTATATAGAAAAATATCTCCACTAGACATAGCTCTAAAGTGCTGATCTCACAGAAAATATAATGCCTAGACTTTCACCTTCAGTAACACAAAAAGATAAAAGCTGTATTTATTATACGCAAAAGAAGAATCATCCAAAGAGGATATTTTAAACACTAAGAATTATTTTATAAAAGAATCGGCATAAATGGATTCATAGCAATTTTTCGGCAAAAATCGCTAAAGCAAGCGAAAGCCAACCTGTTCCCTAACCTTCCCAAAACAGTACTCACCACGGGTGATCTATCAACATAAGCTCCCATCTCCTAGATAAAAGAAAAAATCTTTACTCACATAAAATATAAGAAAAACACGAAAAAAAGAATATTACTTCATTCACGAAAAAGAACATACCATTATATATCTTATCCGCACTCCTACTTTAAAGAAACATTCTTCCTTGCTTCCAAGCTTATTTCACGACAGCGCCCATATATGGCATAATGCACAATCCAGAATCATCCTTTACTTTACAAGCTACAAGCCAAAAGCAAAATCCTACTTTCAAGCTTCCAATGTTTTTAAGATAAATCAATATACTTCCAGCGCCTAATATTGCACTTCTATTACATTAAAGCTCTTCATAAGAGTATTGCTTTCTCAAATGACGTTGTCCGCACGCCAATTCCTCTTATAACATAGGCAAGCAAATGATTTTTATTAACTCAATATAAGAGTATTTAAAACGCGTAAAATTTTATGATATTGGGCTCTTTCACTCAAATGAAAAATATAAGTTATCATTTTAAATCAATCTATTAATAAACATCAGTTGCAATTTCTGTCACATTGAATCATTTGTAAAAAGCATATTTATCCCCTTCTCAAACAAATGACTTTATCTTTTCCTCACAAGAGAATTTTGAAATAAAAAAGCGTTTTGTGTTGGAGTTCTTACTTAAGTTGGTAAATGATAAAGTATCCATTATAACTAACGTGTCACACCAAGCATAGCGTACAATTTTCTTGGCTTCAGGAAAACAAAAAGACAAAAATCCTTATTTGTGACAAACAAAAGAGGAATCATCTTTTGAATGACATTGATAAAGAGGAAGCTTTACGATGTTAAGAATTGTCCCATAAGGAATCAACATCAACAGACTCATAATAATTTTTACCGAAAAATCACCAAAAGCAAGCGATAGCCAAACTGGCATGCCTATCCCTCCCAAAACAGTACTCTCCACCAGTGAACTATCTGCATACCCTGTTATCTTATCAAAAACAGCAAACGAGCTAGAAAAAGCAAGAGCAAAAAACAGCACTGTATCCAAAGCTGAACCAACCAACGCTGCTGCTAAAGGTGCTTTCCACCATGTTTTACGTCGCAAAGGAGTAAAAACCACAATATCAAGGAGTTGCCCAAATAAAAATGCAAAACTAGAAGCAAGTGCAAGCCGTGGTGTCGCCAATATCCAAGAAACAAAGACACCCGTAAAAAAACCAGCATAAACCACACGCCGCGCAGCAAATGGACCATAAAAACGATTGGTCAAATCATTGATTAGAAAAGCAAATGGATAGGTAAAAGCCCCGTAAGTCAACAGCTCATTCAAATCAAACCAATAGACAGGATATTGAACTAAAATATTAGAAGCCGTGACAGCAAGGCACATTGCAAAAATAGAAAAAACAACATACCTTTTCTTTTGCTGTTCTAATAAAAGACCGCTTGAAGACATTTTTTTAACCTGGGATATGGAACCAATAAAATGAACCGATCAACCTGCAAAAAACTTAACTTCTAGAACAGAAAACCGAAATCAAAGCGTTAATAAACCAAAAAGAATGGCGCTAACAATTATGCTGCCTGTTCAGCCTTTTGCTCACCTTCTTGCTCAGCTTTTTTCTTAATGATTTGGCGTTTTAGCAAACGCGCACGTTGCGACAACTCTTTATCGTCTGCTTTAATCAAAAAACCATCAAGACCACCGCGGTGCTCAACAGAACGCAATGCATTTGCTGAAATACGCAAGCGATAACTTTGCTGTAACACCTCTGAAATCAATGTCACATTGCAAAGATTTGGTAAAAAACGACGCCGAGTCTTATTATTCGCATGGCTAACATTATTACCATACAGAACCGTCTTCCCTGTCAATTCACATGCACGAGACATAAACTTCACCCTTAAACTCTAAGAAACTTTCAAATCCCCATACCCAAAGGACACAATGAACGCAAAACACGCGCAATGCAACCTTGAACGGGCATCATTGGGAAGTTTCTTTCTAATAGGGGGTCGACAACAAAAGGTCAAGTCTTTTATAAAACCTTTTTCATCTCTTGTTGGCTCATTTTTCATCTTTTTCCTCAATAAGGCGTGCAAATTCTGCCAAAAAGCGTACAAAATGTTTCTTTTAATATATACCATGTTAGAATAAAAGCCTATTGTCCCGAAAGGAAGCACAAATCATGAGCAAAAAAGACCCCCCCATGACAAAGCTTCAGGGAAATTCTTGCCGTTTTTCTTCTTTTTTATTTGGAACTTTATGTATTTGTTTTTTTCTTCTCTTCAGTGCATTAGGTATATGGCAAGTACAACGGTTAAACTGGAAAACAAATCTTATCACCAGTGCTAATCAGCGCATTCATTTGCCCCCCATAAAAGCCCCTCCAAAAAATCAATGGTCAGATGTTACTTTTGAAAAATATGAATATCAACCTGTTATTATCACAGGAAAATTTTTAACAGATAAAAATATTTTAGTCACTGCTGCCGCTCAAAATACTACAGGCTATTGGGTTTTGACTCCCTTACAAACTGCTGATAATACACTGATCTTTATCAACCGTGGCTTTATCCCCATGGATGAACGTAATAATTTTCAAAACACAGAGAAATCGCATACAAATGCCTCATCTCAGCAAAATTCTACCACGGACACAGAACAAACAATGATTATAGGTTTATTACGCATGAGTGAAAAAAATGGATTTTTCCCGCGTAAAAATAATCCTGACAAAAATTTATGGTATACGCGCGATCTCCCCGCTATGGCACAAAAACTTGGTTTATCCACTGTTGCTCCTTATTTCATTGATGCCAGAAAAACATCTCCACAAGCAAATCTTCCCGTCGTTGGTCTTACGATTATTCATTTTCGAAATAATCATCTCGTTTATGCAATCACGTGGTTTATTTTAGCTGCTGGTGTGTTAGGAGGTTTTCTTTTTCTGCTACGGCAAAAAAACTAAAAAAATACCTCTTCCATCTCAAGTAACAAAAATTTTTAGAATCTTGAAAACTGATAAAGAGAATAAAATCTACCAACTTGCGCCTTTGTTAAATTAAAGATCATAGGCATACAATAGATCTTTATACCATCCACAAAAGATTTACGCGACACTTTTCAAAAAATCGTCATAAACGCTTTTGAAAAACATAAAGCCAAATTTAAAAATAATAGGAAAGATGAGAACTCATTTTTGCCTTTATAATTTTATATTCTTGCTTCATTAGATTATTTCCCATTTCAGAGATTACTCCAATTGATATACGCAATACTTTCGCCTTCATCTAGTATAAAAGCTAATATAGCAGAGAATATACGGAAGCATTTTTTGTTTCACAACTGCTATGAAGATGAGATGTTGAGTTATAAGCAACAAAAAAAACATTTAATGTCTCAATGAGACTTTTATACCTATCACCACACCTCAAATGAGAGTTTTTTACAGGATAATAGAAAAAGGTGAATCATCCTATATTCTAAAAAGACAGTTTATCCTTTCAGTGTATTTTGCTAAAGGCTTATGCTATAAACGTATAAGCGTGTTTTACTAGAATTTTAACTCTTTCATTTTTAAGGCTGCTGTTATGGGTGTTGTTGCCAAAAATTTTCCCATACCTGATCTTCATCGGGTTCGTCGTGTTCTCTTTTCTGTGTCTGATAAAACGGGTGTGGTTGCTTTTGCACAAGCCCTTCATGCTACTTACAATGTTGAATTAATTTCAACAGGAGGAACAGCCAAAACCCTCATAGCGGCTGGTTTACCCGTAAAAGATGTTGCTGAAGTTACCGGATTTCCTGAAATAATGGATGGGCGTGTAAAAACACTCCATCCTTTGATTCATGGTGCTTTGTTAGGGGTAAGAGAAGATCCTAACCATAGGGAAGCTATGGAAAAGAACAGCATTCATGGAATTGATCTTTTGGTGGTGAATCTTTACCCTTTTGAAGAGACGATCCTATTGGGAGCCGATGGGCAAACGATTCTTGAAAATATTGATATCGGTGGACCGGCGATGATTCGCGCCGCGGCAAAAAATTATGCTTATACCGGTGTTGTAACAGCGATAAAAGATTATGATTCGATTCTAGCTGAATTAAAGCAGCATAATGGATGTTTAAGTTTATCTATGCGTCATCAGCTAGCAATGCGCGCTTATGCACACACCGCTGCTTATGATACGGCAATAGCATCGTGGTTTGCAAGGGATTTAGAAATTGAAACTCCATCGTGGCAGAGTTTTTCCGGTCATCTTGAAAGTGTTATGCGCTATGGAGAAAATCCACATCAACAGGCAGCATTTTATCGCAATAATGAAAAACGTTTTGGTATTGCAACAGCAAAACTTTTACAAGGCAAAGCGCTTTCTTATAACAATCTGAATGATACAGATGCAGCCTTTGAACTTGTGGCAGAATTTGATCCGCAAAAAACCGCTGCTGTCGCTCTTATTAAACATGCCAATCCTTGTGGTGTTGCGGAAGGAGAAAATTTGAAAGAAGCTTATTTGAAAGCTCTTATGTGTGATAATGTATCGGCATTTGGTGGAATAGTTGCTTTAAATCAAACCCTTGATGAGGAATGTGCTGAAGAGATTGTTAAAATTTTTACAGAAGTGATTATTGCTCCTGATACCACAATGGCGGCACGTGAAATTATTGCCAAGAAAAAAAATCTTCGTTTGCTCATTACAGGTGGAGTTCCTGATCCACGCTGTGGAGGACTTCTTGCGAAAACACTTGCGGGAGGCATTTTAGTGCAATCACGTGATAACGTGGTAGTCGATGATCTTAAATTGCAAGTAGTGACAAAGCGGGCACCAACTCAAGATGAAATGCGTGATCTTCAATTTGCTTTTCGTGTAGCAAAGCACGTTAAATCAAATGCTATTGTGTACGCGAAAAATAGCGCAACAGTTGGAATTGGAGCCGGACAAATGAGCCGCATCGATTCAGCAAAAATTGCTGCAAGTAAAGCAGCAGAAAGTGCGCAAAGAGCAGGCTTAACAGAAACCCTTACAAAAGGATCTGTTGTTGCATCAGATGCATTTTTTCCTTTTGCAGATGGTTTATTAGCAGCAGCTGAAGCAGGGGCAACAGCAATTATTCAACCAGGAGGCTCCATGCGTGATGAAGAAGTTATCGCCGCTGCTGATGCACAGGGTTTAGCAATGGTTTTTACAGGAACACGTCACTTCCGCCATTAATAATTTTGCTGATTCCCTCTTCGTATGAGACAAATGTTTCAAGGAATTTTTCATAATCATCGTATAACTATTGATAACTATTGAAATGGAAGCAGTTATTCAATCCAAAGAATCTACACGTGAAGAAGTTTATCACCGCAGAAAATGCACATAATTTAGCCATTGGTTAGGGATAAGATGTTCTTGCTGATATTTTTAATGGTTACCCTTTCGCATGAGAAAAATGTTAAAGGGACATTATCTTGTATTAGATGCATACCTGCTATGATATTATAACACAACTCTTTTTAGTAATATACTCTATTCTTAAACTAAAGAGTGTAATGAAAAGTTTGAGTAGAGGATATGAATATTCTACGTTTTTATAGTAATTGGCGCCGTTATCGTCGAACCGTTAATGCGTTAAGTCGTCTTTCAACATATGAACTCAGCGATCTTGGAATTTGTCGAGGTGATATTGATTCAATTGCACGACGTTATTCGCGTAAATCTTTATGAAAGTTGTTTGAAATATTTGAGAGAATGCTTTGCTATGAAAAAGCATGCATTTTGTGGTTTGTTATTATAACTTCATTTTTAGTATAATAACAAAGAGCAGAAGAGTTGTTTTTCTCGACCATTGTAATGTATTGTTTCTCAAATTTTCAGTGCTTCTGTGATATACAACATTTGATTTATAATGATAATTTAGCGTTATTCATATTGAATTAGAACTCCGAATACCGTAAAATTCTTCCATTTCAAATCTATGTATGTTGAATCAATCAAAACCACTCGCCTGCACGTTACACATGAGGAATCCTGTGTAGATAAAAACTATTAAGAAAAGGCTAAAAATGCCTCTTATGAACCATCTCTAGTGCCAAGAGTTGTTACATTAGACACTGATAAATAGTGTGATAGTGCCGAACTGCTCCTTCATAAGCATAAAGATGGGGGGTGCTTAATGGATTTACCGTTATACCCATCACGGGCATCGTCGCAAAATAAGCTTGGAAGCGTTAAGGGATTTTTCTTTAAAATAAGTCTGTGAATATACAATACAATAGCGCTCTGTTTTTCGTGAGGAGTGTAGCCCTATTAATGCAACTCTCTCAGAGAGAAATATTGATCCCAACATCACACTTAAAAACTTATCGAAGATAAGCAACGACTTAATTTTCTCTCCATATCTTTAAAGGATCAAAATCCTTAACTAGTACTCATCTGTCAACAATGGTCTTTCAAAAACCTTTTTTTCTGAAGCCAATCCCTTTAGCATCACCTCATGAGATTCTATGAGCAAACCTTGCCTAAAAACATCCAACCCATACTCTAACAAAACTCTTCATGTATAAAATTGATATGATCTTCAAATTTTGAGAATATTACCACAATAAACAATAATGTTTTGCGACACGCAAAATAAAACGCAATATACTATGGGTTGGAACAATGTTCTAATTTTTTATCAAACGCTTTACGGATAAAACGCCAACGAACTTTTTCCTGAAATGCAGGACGAAAATATAAAACAATCTGTTGTGTCCGTTGTGGACCTGTTAATTCTGCAAAATCAATCGAATCTTCAAGACAAATATCTGCGTCAGGCGATATAAAATACCATACTTGTTCGCTCTTCACGTTCTCGTTCTTTACGGCTAAACACACACGTTTGCCATCATAGTTAACTTCAACTTGTGGATGAAGATGAAACCGAACAGCAACATAATTTTGTTCATTTTGCACACTCTTGTGTCTCTTTCTCCCTTTATTTGGCATAAAAAAGCGATCAAAACCTTCGATCGTATCTCCATTTGTCGCCAAAATAAGACCACGCTCATGAATAAGATTAAAGGGTCGCACATAACCATTATGACTCGCAATAAAACCTGTCTTCTCTGAATCCTCTATACGGCACACTTGAACATCTGTTGGTCCATCAAACAAAAATGGCGCGCCATTTTTCTTTTTATGATAAAAAGCACCCACTGAACAATCATTAAGCGTAGCTGTTGAATGAGCTGCAGTAACACGCCCTAAATGTCGATACTCTTCCCGCCCATCAGGATTAACACCGGTATTGATAATAAAACGGTGCCCTTGTGAAGACATTTCAAAAGACAAACACCCCGAACAAGCCTGCTGTGCTACAGAGCGGGGTGGAAACTTTCCTGTATCTGCAAGCACTGTTGTTTGATTGGCTTTTAAGCGCTGAAATCCTGAATAACGGGCATAACTAAAAGGATGTCCTCCTGTTTCATCAAGCTCCAAAAGTGATGATAATCGTTCCGACACAAGGGGACCAACCCCATTAAAATGGGCCAACGTTTGATCCTCATGGATAAAGAATCGTAAAGCTGGCAACATACGCTCAACAGAATCAATCAAAATACGGGGTGCTGTTTCATTGCTACGCATAAAAAGATGCCGTAACGACAATAAATCCGATAACAAATTCAGCAAAATAACAGGACTACGGGAAATATGCCCACCATCAACTAGGATTTGACGAGAAAGCTCCTCTATAAGTGTGGTTTGTACCTTTTTTTTCACTGCCGCAGAAACAGGCAAAGCAAGAGATGCGAATGTCAAAGCTACTGCTGCTTGTAAACGTTGATCATTGTGCTCCATACTACAAATTGTTACGCGCAAATAACGAAATTGCAAACCAAGTGCACGCAAAAAGCGTTTTTCAAACCGCTCACTTGCCCCTTCTAACAACATTTTCGAATGACAAATCCATGAAATCAAGCGCCGCGCCACAACAGGATCACTCCAAGCAAGCCCTTTTACCTTCTTGCCAGCATGGTCAAACCAATCTTCTAAAAGAGAGCGTGCATGTGCAGAAGCTAAATCACTTCCTGCTGCCTCCATATGGCGCAACCAATGAAAATCATGTAGAGCCGCTTCCCATTCTAGCGTTGGTGGAACCAATGAAAACGGCGAAATAGCACCAGAATGAACAATATGACCAGCAAAAGCAAAACGACCATGATAAAATTCATGCGCCATCATCGGATCAGCTACATGCAAATCCATGGGATGCGCTAAAATTTTATGAGGACGAAACCCTGAAAATCGCCAACGAAACAATGGTCCAACCCATAAACGCCGCATAACATTCTGTATCGTATCGATACAGGCTGCCACTTTTACCTGAGGAGCTTTTACCGCAACCGCCAAAATTTCATCTCCATTTATGCTGAATCAAATACAATTTCGACCATTTTTGTAAATGAAGCGTTAATTAAGCAATTTTTCGTAAGCGCGCAGCAAAAAAACCATCCATTCCTAAAAATACGGTTTTCTCAGCATCAAAATTTTTATGACAAAAATCCGCAGGCGTTGTCCGTAACATCCCCCCACAAAGCAAATGTTCCAGTGCTCCCATTTCCTCTGGATAAATAGGGTCTAAAACAATGTCATTGCGTATCGATAAAATTTTCTCAATAAGATCTTCACCTTCTTCTCTTGCCAATGAACAATTGGAAAAAACAATCCGCCCCCCTACCTTCACCAAAGAAATTGCTGCGACAAGCAAATCATATTGCAACGCCGCTAACTTGACGATATCTTCCCTCGATTTCGTCCATAAAATATCTGGATGACGACGGATTGTTCCTGTAGAAGAACAAGGAGCATCAAGAAGAACCGCATCAAAAAGCTGTGTGGGATAGAAATTTCTCACATCGCCCTGCCAAATGTGAACTGAAAAATGAAGCCGTTCCATATTTTCTTTTAAACGCTTTATGCGGTTAGCAGAAAGCTCAATTGCAGTCACCTCAGCCCCTTGCAAAGCCAATTGTGCTGTTTTTCCCCCAGGGCTCGCACAAAGATCAGCAACGCGTTTACCCTCAATACTCCCAAGTAAACAAGCAGGCAAAGCTGCTGCAAAATCTTGAACCCACCAAGACCCTTCACGATAGCCTGGTAAATCAGAAACAGAACACTCCAGACGCTTCAATCGAACAGAACCATTGGGCAATACCACACCGCCAAGCCTTTCAGCCCATCCACCACTATCAGATTTCACTGTCAAATCGAAAGGAGGTTCCACACTTTGAATTGCGATAATCTTATGTGCCTTTTCTGTTCCATAAGCTGATATTAAAAGCTGTCCAAACCACGCTGGCACACCTTCAATGGTAGGAACTTGTTGACGTAAAGGCTCTGCCTCACGTGCAACATTGCGCAAAAGAGCATTCACCACCCCTGAAAAACGGCGCATTCGAGGATCAAGTTTCGCCACACGCACAGCTAAATCAATAGCCGCATGATCGGGAATATCAAGATAAAGAATTTGTGCAACACTGATATGCAAAAGATGCTGAAGTGAAAGTGCTTGTGAAGGCAAAGGACGCGCCAAAAAGCGTGAGAGAGCCGCCATAATCTGCCCTCGATGACGCAATGAAGCTGTTAAAATAGCCCGACATAATAAACGATCTCGTTGTGAAAGCTTCAAATATTGTGGATGTCCGTGTTCATTATCCGTCAAACCAGACAGAGACGTGTACTTATCAACTACCGCCCCCAAAAGACGCACACACACCTGTCGAACAGCTAATCCTGGAACATTTTTTTCAGACACATGCCCCGCTTTTTTGTGTTTCAAACCACCACCTTTATATCACAGTTTTCTCAAGAGCTCCCTCAATAACTCTATGAACGAGATCTTTTTGAATTTTCATAACGAAGCCAAGAAGGACGTTTTGTAACGCGCTGAAAAGAACTATTTTCTTTCTCACCTAATACATGAGCCTGACCACTATGAAAATCTCCATAGTTCATCCCGCTGCTTTTTTCATGTATAGCGTCTTCTTTATTCCATCCCACACTTTTGGCAAGAGCCCCTTTCATCTCTTCTGCTTGCCGATAAAGAGCAGCGATACGATTTGCAGTTGCTGGATGTGTCGAAAAAAGACTATCCGCTCCCTCACCGCTCAAAGGATTAATAATAAACAGATGCGCGGTTGCTGGATTATGCTCTGCTTCTTCATTATATACCCCACGTCCCCCATCAGCAATCTTACGCAATGCCGAAGCCAACCATAAAGGATTACCACATATTTCAGCCCCTCTACGATCCGCAGCATATTCCCGTGTACGGCTAATCGCCATTTGCACCAGCATCGCTGCAAAAGGCGCCACGAGCAATGCAATAAATCCTCCAATTGCCCCAGCGCCATGAGAATCTTCTGAAGAATTACGCTGTCCTCCCATAAAGAAAGCAAAATTACCAAGCATTGAAATTGCCCCTGCAATCGTTGCGGTTAGAGTCATTGTTAACGTATCACGATGCTCAATATGTGCGAGCTCATGCGCCATAACGCCGGCAATTTCCTCAGCGCTTAACCGCTCTAACAACCCAGTACTTGCAGCAACAGCTGCATTTTGCGGATTACGTCCCGTTGCAAAAGCATTTGGCTGTGCATTCTCAATAACATAAATTTTTGGTTGAGGAAGAGAAGCTTTTTTAGCTAAATCGCTTACAATCTTATAATAAACTGGTGCTGAATGCTGATCAACTTCACGCGCCCCGTACATGCGTAAAACGATTTTATCTGAATTCCAATAAGAAAAAAAGTTTAAACCACTTGCCATTAAAAGAGCAATGACCATGCCACCACCCCCTCCAACAAGATAACCAACTCCCATAAAGAGAGCAGTTAAAAAAGCCAAAAGC
Organism: Bartonella sp. AP7XZML; assembly: GCF_042195745.1. NCBI lineage: Bacteria > Pseudomonadati > Pseudomonadota > Alphaproteobacteria > Hyphomicrobiales > Bartonellaceae > Bartonella > Bartonella sp. AP7XZML. Next base: position 36,329 of record NZ_JBHIOT010000059.1, on the reverse strand, counting down.
ATAGCTGTACGCATTATATTCATTACTCAAAAAACTCCATGATAAAAGTCAATCAATACTATATGATGGTGTTTTCTTTCTGCTTCTTCAATGGAATAGGTGTAAAATGAATAAAAAAGATGAGAAAACAAGCAAAAAAAATGCAACTGTCATTAAACAGCAATCTCTTTCTCCCGCAGCACAACGCGCCCTTAAAGAAGCTGAAGAAAGACGAAAACGCGCAACAAAAAAAGAACAACCTTTAGAAAACGGCGGACGCGGCGGCAAAGACCCTTCCCGCTATGGAGACTGGGAAATTAAAGGCCGCGCCATTGATTTTTAAAACCATTGATTTAAAAAAACCAGCGCGATTTAAACAAGCAGCTTTTTAAAGAAAATCCGTTTTTGATAGACAAAAACGGATAATATTTATTTTTCTAAAGCTTTTAAAAACACGTTGATTAAACAACCATGCTTCTTATGCTGTAGCAGATTCTGCTTCAGCCGCTGCCGCTGCTTCTTCTGCCGCTTGCTTTGCTGCTGCTATACGTTCTTGTGCTTTTTTACCCGGTTCACCTTTATGTGGATTATTACGAGTTGGACGCTTTTTCAAGCCAGCTGCATCTAAAAAACGTAAAACGCGATCTGTTGGTTGAGCCCCTTGCCCAAGCCAATATTGGATACGCTCTTCATTAAGTTTCACCCTCGGTCCATCTTTAGGCAACATTGGATCCCATGCACCAACACGTTCAAGAAACCGCCCATCGCGCGGACTACGAACATCTGCAACGACGATATGATAGTAAGGACGTTTTTTTGAACCTCCACGGGACAAACGAATTTTCAATGCCATATTTTATCTCCTATTGTCATCTCTGGCTTTCGTTTAAATTGACTTTTTTTGTTTTTTGCTCTTCAGCAATAACTTCATGATGACTCACAACTTCTTTAATAATAAATTTTAAAAATCTTTCAGCAAAATCAGGATCAAGATGACTATCAATAGCCAATTGCCGCAAACGCGCTACCTGATATTGCTCACGCAGAGGATCTACTTTAGGCAAATCATAACGGGCTTTTAAGCGCCCAACAGCTTTCGTACAACGAAATCGCTCTGCTAAGATATGAATCAAGGTTGCATCAAAATTATCAATGGATGCTCGTAAATGTGCCAATTCGTTTAATACTGTTTCCTGCATTATATTCCTTTCCCTCTTTACATCTTATTTTTTCTTAGGATGCTGAGGAAAATTTCCCCCATCGACAATGCCATTGGAAAGACCAGGAAATGTAGGTCCACGCTTAGGAAGTCCGGGCAAGAGCTTCCCTCCATTACCATTTTCAATTTGCTTTTGAAGCATTGAGAATTGCTTTGGATCCAATCCCGACAAATCCGGCATAGCTGGAGAATCCCCTCCCAAGTTTCCCATACCACCCAAACCCATTTTGGAACCAAGGCCTCCCAACATTTTTCCCATAAAACCACTTTTTCCTTTACCACCCATGGCTTTCATCATATCAGCCATTTGGCGATACATCTTCAAAAGTTTATTAATATCAGCCGCTGTCGTACCAGACCCCTTAGCAATTCGTTGTTTGCGGCTATGTTTTAAAAGCTCTGGATTCGCCCGCTCTTTGGGTGTCATAGATGAAATAATGGCCAATTGACGATCAAACAAACGATCATCAAACCCCGCAGCCGCAATCTGCTCTTTGACCTTCCCCATTCCTGGCAACATGCCCATAATACCGCCCATTCCACCCAGTTTTTTCATTTTCTGCAACTGTTCTGCAAGATCATTCAGATCAAATTTTCCAGCTTGCATTTTTTTTGCAAAAGCAGCAGCTTTCTCGTGATCCATTGTTTCAGCAGCTTTTTCAACCAAAGAAACAATATCCCCCATTCCGAGAATACGATCAGCAATACGACTGGGATGGAATTCTTCTAAAGCATCTATTTTTTCACCAGTTCCAATTGCTTTAATTGGTTTACCTGTAACAGCACGCATGGAAAGAGCAGCACCACCACGCCCATCACTATCCATCCGTGTTAAAATAATCCCCGTAATCCCTACACGCTCATCAAAAGAACGAGCAAGATGAACGGCATCTTGCCCCGTCAAACTATCAGCCACCAACATAATCTCATGAGGAAGGGAACATGCTTTAATTTCAGCCAATTCGAGCATCAAAGCTTCATCAATATGATTACGTCCTGCTGTGTCAAGAAGAAGCACGTCATAACCACCCAATTTAGCAGCCTGCACAGCACGTGATGCAATATCAACGGGCAGCTGACCCGCAATAATAGGCAAGCTTGCAAGTTTTGCCTGTTCTCCCAATTGGCGCAATTGCTCCTGTGCAGCGGGACGGCGTGTATCTAATGACGCCATGAGAACTTTTTTATTGTGCTTATCAGTAAAACGTTTTGCAAGCTTTGCTGTTGTGGTTGTTTTTCCCGAACCTTGCAAACCAGTCATCATGATAACAACAGGAGCTGGTGCATTTAAATCACTCAGAACGCTTTCATTTCCAAGAATATGAACCAATTCATCATGAACAATTTTAACCACCATTTGGCCTGGTTTAATTGATTTAACGATTTCGGCCCCAACAGCTTTTTCCCGAACTCTATCGGTAAAAGAGCGCACAACATCAAGAGCAACATCAGCTTCCAATAAAGCGCGACGAATTTCACGCAGCGCCTCTACAACATCCTGATCCGATAAAGCGCCACGTCCCGTCAAATGAGACAGGATAGAACCAAGTCGCTCTTGCAAGGATTCAAACATCATTTACCTCATTGTTGCATAACAAACAAACCAAAATAGCATCCGAGAACGCATCGCGCCGTCGGATGTTGACCTCTGAGATCTCTTTATACCCTTAAACTGGGGTCTCAGTCGGTGGCTCCAAGTTAATTTTGTCACTGAAAGCTTGCTCCTTCAAACAATAAAACCCCAGCTTTGTCAAGTTTTATCATAAAATATCTTTTTATACGAAGAAATAAAAACAACAAATACTATACTTCAAAGCTTTCAACTTCAACACGCATAAAACAACCTGTTTCCTGTTCCATGCTCCATAATTTTCCGCTAGAGATATCAAACCAAACACCATGCAATGTCAAAAAACCTTGATCTTTGCGAAGCTTTATCCACGGAAACGTCTCTAAATTTCTCAACGAATGGCGAATAGAAAGCTGCTCTAATGCCGTCTGTTTTTCTGGCCAAGACAGCGACTTATTATTCAAAACGATTTCTGCTGCTGGTGCTAAAAGACTGATCCATTGACCGATAAAATCATTTGATAATAAAGATTTATATGTCTCATTAAGAGCAGTACGAATGCCTCCACAATGGGCATGACCAAAAACGACAATATGTCTCACCTCAAGCAATTGCACAGCATATTCAAGAGCTGCTGATGTTGCGTGATATTGGTCATCAGGAGAAAAAGGAGGAACCACATTCGCCACGTTGCGCAGAGTGAAAATTTCCCCTGGCTTAGCATCAAAGATCATTTCTGGTACTGCACGCGAATCACAACAAGCAATGACCAAAACTTCAGGTTTCTGCCCCTCAATCGCCAATTGCTGATAATCTGCTATTTTATATAAAAAATGATTGTTTATAAAGTTTTGGTAACCACTTAAAAGTCTTTCTGGTAAATGCGCCATTCTCTCTTTACTTTTGCTTCTTTTTTTACTTTCATTTTGTATATTTTAAAAAACAAACTATTAACATACAAAAATACTAAAAGCGCCCTTTCCTTGAAGCAAAATATTTCTTTAAAGTACAAAATATTACTAAAAAATAGCAAAAACAAACTCATTCTTTCCAAATAAAGAGCTATTTTCTTTAGAAAGAAGGTGTTACAGTATATAAAAAATATAATGGTCTGCTTTTAAAAAGAGAAGAAAAGACCCCTTAAGAGCAAAAAGGGAGAGTGAATGTGTTGCAACAAAAAAAAACAGAAACAAAAAACACCCAAGATAAAATAGAACAAATCCTTTTTGCCCAAACCGATCAAGAAGATATTGCTTATTACGAAAATGAAGAACTTCAAAAAGCCACAGCCATCGCGGTAAAAGCTTTTAATCTCCATCAGACGGGAAAAAATACCATCTGCTTTGAGCAAAATTTAACCCGTAGTAACAGACCTATAACCGTTATCACGCTTGTCAATGATAACAAACCCTTCCTTCTCGATTCTATTTTAAATGTTTTTAATCAACACAAAAACCATATCTATTTGATTGCACACCCCATTATTGATTGTGTTTCTGGAAAACGCATCAGTCTGATGCAAATTCACATCGAGTCATTAAACAAACAGCAAATACAAAAACTTGAAAATGAACTCACCTTAGTTCTTGAACAGGTTAATGCTGCTGTACAAGACTGGAAACCTATGCTTGAAGAAGTTGAAAAGCAGATTCATGCCTACCAAATAAGTCTTCCCCCACACTACAAACAAGAAGGCGAAAAAGCCATTGAGTTTCTTCACTGGCTAATGGACGATAATTTTATTTTCCTTGGTATGCGCACTTACAACTTCATCAAAGACCAAAAACCCCTAAAATCCTTTACAGCGAGTAATATTGAACTTGGTATACTCACGGATGCTTCTATTCATATTGTTGACGATAAAAGTATGAAAGAACCTCCTCAAGAAGTTTTATCCTTCATGGAAAGCGATAATCTGTTTATCGTGACAAAAGCGAACAGCCGCTCCAAAATTCACCGTTCTGTTTGGCTCGATTATATTGGTCTTAAAATCTTTGATAAAGAAAACCAACTCTGTGGAGAATTACGCATTGTAGGGCTTTTTACCTCCTCAGCTTATACACGTTCTATTTTGCAAATTCCTTTCTTAAAAGAAAAAGCCCGAACTATTATTCAACGTCTTGGACACAATCACGCCGATTATTCAGGAAAAGCACTCATCAGTGCTTTAGAAACCTATCCAAGAGATGAAATGTTTCGCTCTGATGTTGATACATTGACAGAAAACACTAAGCTTATTCTACAATTAGATGAGCGCCCACGTTTACGGGTTCTTGCCCACACTGATTCTTTTGGACGCTTTGTTTCTATCCTTGTCTACGTACCGCGTGACCAATATAGCAGCAGCCTGCGTGAAAAAGTTGGCGAACATTTTGTTGAGCTTTATAAAGGTGACTTTTTTGAATCTTATCCGCTATTTTTGGAAAGCACCCTTATACGTGTCTATTATATCATCCATCGCAAAGGAAACGAAACTGTCCCCCTTCACGAGCGCTCCACACTTGAACAACATGTACGTTCGATTGCACGAAGTTGGGAAGACAGGGTTCAAGCCATCGCTCTTAACAAGAAAATAACAGAGCAACAAACACGTCTAGCCAGTGAATTCCCCAACAGCTATCGTGATTTATTTTCAGCTGAAGACGCTATTAACGATGCCGGACATATTCTAAGTCTTCATGATGAAAAGCCCCTTTTCGTGATCTTTTATCACGCACAAAACAAAGAAAAACAGTGCATTTCTCTTCGGCTTTTTCACCGCCATGAAGCACTTGCCCTTTCCAAACGTGTACCACTCCTTGAAAATATGGGGTTTCGCGTTATTGCTGAACAAACCCTTGAATTACCAGATGGCAATGGGCGCTCTGTGTATCTTCATGATATGCAGCTAGAAAGTACTTTCCAACGCTGTATCGATTTTGAAAAAGACGGTCAAAAACACGCCGAAACCTTTGAAGCCATTTGGGCACAAAATGCTGATAATGACGGCTTTAATGCTCTCACCCAAACAGCTGAGCTTGATTGGCATGAAATTGTTATTTTGCGCCATTATGGGCGCTATCTCCAACAAGCTGGAATTCCTTATTCGCAAGATCGCGTTGCCCAAACTTTAAATGCTTATCCTAACATTACCCAAGATCTTTATGCTTTATTTCATTTAAAATTTCATCAAAGCCATACAGAAAAAGAACGAGAAAAAAACCAACAAGTCATTCAAAAGCGCATTGAAGAAAAATTACGGAAAGTCTCTGGTTTAGATGATGATCTCATTTTACGCCGTTATTGTAACCTTATCGAGGCGAGTTTACGAACGAATGCCTTTACGCCTCTTCCTGATGGAAGTCCACGGCGTATTTTAGCCACCAAATTAAATCCGCGCCAGATTGAAGGTTTGCCTGAACCGCGCCCTTACCGAGAAATTTTTGTTTATGGACCAGAAGTTGAAGGGGTCCATTTGCGTTTTGGACCTATCGCTCGTGGCGGAATTCGTTGGTCTGACCGTGCATTAGATTATCGCACCGAAGTGCTTAGCTTAGTCAAAGCCCAACAAGTTAAAAATGCGGTTATCGTTCCTGCAGGTGCAAAAGGTGGATTCTATCCCCATCGGCTTCCCCAAACAAATGACCGTGCTGTCATCATAGAAGCAGCACGACAAGCTTATACAGACTTTATCACAGCTTTGCTCTCCATTACAGACAATCTGATTAACGGCAAAATAAGTTCTCCCCACAATGTCATCTGTCATGATGACCCTGACCCCTATTTTGTTGTTGCGGCGGACAAAGGAACAGCAACTTTTTCTGATACAGCCAACGCCATCAGCCAAGCAAACCACTTTTGGCTTGATGATGCTTTTGCCTCTGGAGGTTCAGCAGGTTACGACCACAAAGACATTGGTATTACAGCTAAAGGTGCATGGGAAGCCGTCAAAAGACATTTTAGAGAATCATTTAATCACGATATTCAAACAACGCCCTTCACCTGTGTCGGTGTTGGCGATATGTCTGGTGATGTCTTTGGCAATGGAATGCTGCTTTCCAAACAAACAAAATTGATTGCCGCTTTTGATCACCGCGATATCTTTATTGATCCAGATCCGAACATAGACGAAAGCTATGTAGAGCGTACGCGTCTCTTCAGACTACCTCGCTCAAGCTGGCAGGATTACGATAAAACCAAATTATCAAAGGGCGGTGGTATCTTCTCACGAAAAGAAAAAACCATTACTCTCTCACCTGAAGCAGCACAAGCCATTGGTTTCGAAAAACAAACAGGAACACCCTTTGAAATTATCTCTGCTCTTCTCAAAGCCCCTGTTGATCTTTTATGGTTCGGTGGCATTGGTACTTATATCCGTGCTGCAACAGAAAATGATGCCCAAGTAGGTGATCGCGCAAATGATGCAATACGCATTACCGGAGAACAAGTGCGTGCAAAAATTATTGGTGAAGGAGCTAATCTTGGTGTTACACAACGTGGACGGATTGAATATGTCTTAAATGGTGGTCGATGCAACACGGATGCCATTGACAATTCTGCTGGTGTGAATTGTTCTGATATTGAGGTCAATCTCAAAATTGTTCTTGCATCAGCACTACGTGCCAAAACGTTAACCCGCGAAGATCGCAATAAGCTCTTGAAAAAAATGACGCCTCAAGTCGAGCAACTCGTCTTGCGCAACAATTATCTACAACCCCTTGCGCTTTCTTTGGCGGAAAACCAAAGCACTACTGATTTGCCCTATCAAATACGCTTTATGCACGATTTGGAACAAAAAAAGCTTCTAGATCGCAGAGTTGAAATACTCCCTGATGAGCAAATTTTACGACAAAGAACAACCCAAGGCAAAGGTCTTCTCCGTCCAGAACTCGCCGTTATTTTTGCCTATGCTAAATTGACCTTAAAAGAAGAAATTGCTAATAGCCCCATTGTTGATGATCACTATTTCAATACAGCCCTGCTGAACTATTTTCCAACCCAAATTCAAGAAAATTTTAAGAAGGAAGTTATTAACCATCAATTGCGTCGTAATATTATCGCAACGCTGATTGCCAACGATATTGTAAATCGTGGAGGCCCCACTTTTGTTAATAGACTACACGATGCAACAGAACAAAAGACTGAAAATATTATTCGCGTTTTTATTGCCATCCGCGATGGTTTCGAAATTCCTCAATTGTCTGAGCAAATTGATAAGCTTGATAATAAAATACCCGGTCTTGTCCAAAATAAATTCTACGCAACAATGACCCCAATGCTCTTTGAAACAACCAATTGGGGTTTGCACAACATAGATCTCTCACGTCCATTAGAAGAAATTGTAAAAACAATAAAGCAAGCCCGTAGCGTTATTGAAAAAGAGCTTATGCATTCTCACGACAACGATATTAAGCAAAAGATTGAAGAAAAAGCATTACACTACAGCGAAGAGGGAGCACCAAAAGCATTAGCGAAACAATTAGCCCTCTTGGAAGCTGCTTCAACAATCTGTGATATTTCTTTAATTGCAAAAAAAAGCAACAGTGATCTTATTAAAACTGCAGAGATCTACTTTTCACTTGCGCAAATCATTCGTATAAACCGCATTAACGAAGCAAGTCGTATAATCCCTGTAGTAGATTATTATGATAGTATGGCTTTAAGCCAAGCCAAAGAAAATGTTTCTGAAAGTTTTCGGCAAATCGTTATGAAAATCCTCAAAAATTATGGAAAGAAAAAAGATCCTTTTGACACTTGGAAAAAAACAGAAGAAGATCATATTCACAACATTACAAACCGCATTAGCGCCCTTATTGAAAATGATCTCAATATTTCTCGTTTTACTTTTGCAGCAGGATTGATTTCTCAACTTCAAAATATTGGCTTTCAAACCTAAAGCAAATACAAAACGACCCACTCAATCTCCCGTTCTATCCCACCACCACAACAAACCAACAAAAATAGAGAGCGGGAGTTTGCATTTTAAACATAACACCAAAAATAAAAATCTCGCTATTTATCACAATAGAATTGTTTGCAACAATGTCAAAAAAACAGCAGGATTGATTTTTCACCCTAAAAACATAAACTTTCAGACTTAAAAGCAGTACAAAACAGCTAAGCTTTTGCCCCGTTCTATCCATCCATGACGAAGCAGCAAGGAAAGAACGGAGGCGCTATCCCGCATTTTTAGACAGAGCACTAAAAATAAACTCAAATTTTACTGTCAAATATCCTTCATCATAAAAATATAATATATTGATTTACAATCATAATTTTATCATTTTTATGATAACTGATAATCCGATATTCTAAATTTGTCTCATTTAAAATCTATTTATATTCAATTAATTAACCCCATTTCCCCTTGTATATTGCAAATGGGAAAGCCGAATAGATAAAAACAGTAAAGAAAGGACTAAAAATGCCCCTCATAAACCGCCTCAAGTGCCAAAAGCTGCAGTAACATTGGGAGTTAGCAAATATAAGCAAATATAATATGATGATGTTTTCCCCTAGCTTGTTACTCCGTAACCGAAAAGATGATGGTGCTTAATGGCTTTATCCTTATACCATTCATAGGCGACATCGTGAAATAAGAAGCACTGAGAAATATTGTTTTAATAAATACGTAAATATGCAATACAAATATATTCTGTTTTACGTGGAAGACATATGGCTTCATTAAAAAATATCAGAAATAAAAGGATAAGCTTAATCCATTATTTAAAAGATATAACTATAACTGCTTTTGAAATGCGTAAAATCGAATAAAAAATGACAGTAAAGATGGATGTTGATTTTCCCCTTTACAACTTCATATCTTCCTCCAACTAGGCTATTTACTTGTTTTAAGAGGTTACACCCAAACAGATATATGCAATATGCTCATTCCATATATAAAGAAAAAGGTTCCTAACAAGTACCACACCACCTGTATAAAAAGGCAATTCAGCATACTTTAAAATGCCACTTTTTCTATAGAAACACTGTTGCTATATGTAGTTTGACATAAGATTTTGTACTAAGTGAAAAGAGGTTGGACGAGTTAGGAGTAAGTGGTAATTTTTTATTTTTATAGCTATTTTTTTACCATTAAATACGCATTTTGTTAAAATAAATGTTTAACACTCTAAAATTGCAAAAAAGTGTGAAAATCAGAAAAAGTCGAAATTTGATAGTAAAGATGAAAAAAGGCTTTGGTACAACACCTAAAGTGGAGCAAGACGACCAAGTTTTAAAAATCCCAGTTTTACCCACCCATTGTTAATGAGCAAAGAAAGAACGGGAGCGCCGTCCGCATTTTTAGGCAAAGCACTCAAAATAAAAAATAACGCTTGAAGATTATTGGCTTGCGCGGGAAATAAGCGCTGCAGAGTGTCAAGAAGCTTCATGGACTGAATAAGGACAAGTTCAAATTTTGCTGTCAAATATCCTTCATCATCAAAAGAAAAAGGTCCACTAATACGCACTACACCACCTGTATGAAAAGTCAATTCACCTTGCTTTAAAAGTCCACTTTTTCCATACAGTCGCTGTTTCCAATTTTTTTCTTCATCTTCAGACAAAAAAGAAATGTCATTTAAAATCCATTTCAAATTGCCATCAATTTTAGGAATATCAACAAAAGAAGATTTTAAAAAGGGAGAAGCATCAAAACCGTCAAAAGTTATATGTCCCGACAAATCATTCTTTTCATGTTTTAGATCAAAACGCAAAAATTCTGCCGTTATTTTTGGGGAAGCTTCTTTTGGCTCTAACGGCTGAATAATTACGTTATGCGTATTTTGCAAAGATGCCGGATCTTCAATATTTTCTTGTGTCGTTTTTTTATCTATCGTTTGTGCTCTTAATGCTTCTTGAAGCTTTTGATCTTCAGGGGAAAAGGAAAAAGATGAAATCTCAAGCCCTTCAGCTATAAACTTCAATGTTTTACCCGTTTTCCAATAAGGCTCTGTTTCAATCACCAAATTGCGCCAATGCGATACTATGGGAGTTTTTCCGGAAAAAACAATTAATGCAGGAGAATGAACATTAAACTCGACCAAATGAGGTGCGTAAATTGGTGCACCAGCTGTCAAACGCCCCGTCGATAAAGAAAACCCATGTAAAGGCCAAGAAAATTGAAACTTGTCACAAACAACACCGACACGTAAAGGATAACCATCCTTGTGCACATTCTCACATACCGCCGCCATATTATGGGAAGATACTTTTGTGAATATATCAGAAACATAGTCTTCTATTTTACGTGAAAAAAAAACCAGAGTGCGCTATAAATAAATATCAGAGCAAGACAAAAGAGCCCACAAATTAAATAACTCAAAGAAAAACTTTTTTGTGATGATGGTATTTGAAAGGATTTAGACAATATTCAAACTTTCTTTATCTCTTAACTTCCTCCCCACCCTAAAAAGGGTAAAGATTCCCAACCACGTTCAGTTTATACACAATCCAACTTCTTAATCGACCGGATTTTATCTACTGATCACTTCAAGAAGTCCCTATACATCGTTCTAAAGTACTGTATCTCATAAGCTTAACAAGATTTTCTTAAAAAAAAACCCATTACACCCTTTAACAAAAAACACCTCATGTGTAAAGTTTTACATAGATTTTCTACCTCTGCCTTAAACCATACTGTTTTACAGCACAACAAAAATGATAATGAATAGTGTTTCTTAACGATAAAGCCATTGAGCCCCCCATCTTTACGCTTATGGAGACCCCAAAGCCAGCACCATCATTATATTTGGCTAGCCCCCAAATGTTGCGACAGCCCTTGGCACTTAAGACAGTTCATAAGAAGCATTTTTAGTCTTTTCTTATACAGTTTTGCCCACACGCCAGCCCTACTTGTGACATGCAAACAAGAGGTTTTTATTGAGTCAAAATACACAGGTTTGGAATGAAAAAACCTTACTATATTCGGGGTTCTCATTCAATATACAAAACCGTGAATTACCTATATAAATCAATTCGTTGTCAACAATCACACAAGTACGGGCGGTGTACAAAAAATCTGGTGTAATGCGCTTTCAAACCATTGGCTCAAAGCTCGATCATAGATTAAACGACCTTTCAAGTGTGCACAAGCAGGTTGAGCACCTTTTTCAGTCAATTTATGTGCCGAACGCACGACCAAACGCCGCATCATAGCGCGTGTAAATTCAGCATGAAACTGCAAGCCCCATGCATTGTTTCCATAACGAAAAGCTTGTGTAGGATATGTATTCCCTGTTGCCAAAAGCATTGCCTCTTTCGGTAAATCATAAATACCTTCATCATGGAAATGGTAGACCATCTCTGGCCAATTCATCAATTCCTTCCCTTGTGGGGTTGCTTCTAGTGGATACCAGCCGACTTCAACAGTCCCATCACTTCTTGTACCAACGCGCCCCCCTAGATTTCGCGCTAACATTTGTGCTCCAAGACAAATACCCAAAAAAGGCTTATTTTCCTTTAGTGATAACGAAATCCAATCAATTTCCTCACCAATATAGGCTTCGCTGTCATTCACACTCATCGGTCCCCCTAAAATAACAACGCCGGCATAATGCTCTAATGTATCAGGGAGTTTTTGTCCAAAAATAGGACGATAAATATCAAGAACAAAACCATTTTGTTGTAAAAATTTTCCCAACCGACCAGTATAGGTAGAGCGCCGATGAATAACGACAGCAATCCTTGGTTTGTTATTTTTTTGTTTTTTATCAAGACATCTCTGATTTAAAAACATTTTTTAACCAATCACCTCTGCTATCAAGCAAAACTTTATTTTTAAAGCATAAGAGAATAATTTTATTGGACAAGACTAACGATATTTTTTCTTCTAGGTCAATTGTTTCTTCTGAGAAAACATTCGTATTATCACATTGGTGCAATTTAAAATAAACGAAATTTTTTCCTCGATAAAGATGTTTCTTCTTCTGTTTTAACCCCTGGATCATCAACATTTAAGTGAGTTTGACTGAACATTTTTACATCTTTTTCTTTTATATCTTGTTTCTCCACCTGCACATTATGCAAAAGAGAATCATCTATAGGTGTTAATTTTTCAAGCTTCTTATCTCCAACATCATCACTTTTTCCCATAACATACTCTTTGTCTTGCTTTTTCGACACAATATTGTCCGCCTCTAATGTGAGAGAAGGCATACAAGGAGGCGCCTTCCATTCAAAACAGCCCAAACGTCCACTGATTGGAGAAACCGCTGACCAAGAAGAAAAAATGGCCCCATCACACATCCACACTGGATCACGTTCAGCACGAAGTGCTAAAGAAAGCCATTGACGCACAGCACCTTGATTGTTTCCCTGTGCCTCTTCAATATCTGCCAACAATAAATAAACACTTTCCCGTGGATGACATCGTAATGCTTTTTGTGCCTTCTCTCTTGCTAATGCTGTTTCACCAGCATCCAAAGCTGCTTTAGCAATAAGGAAAGCCGACTCAAATGCATCTTTATTATAAGAAGCAAGTGTCTTAGCCCTTTTCAATCGCCCAATGGCTCCTTCTTCTCTTTCAAGATAAAGCGCTCCCAAGTCAGGATGAGGCTCCTTTTGCCAAGCCGCTATAATCATTTTATCCGCTTTACGCGTTTCGTTTAATTTATAAAGAATATCAGCAGCAATAACTATTATTGGAACAAAATCAGGCGCCAATTTATGGGCTTTCAAAATAGCTTCACGTGCTTGTACAGGATGTGTATCAAACAAAGAAAGTGCCTGCCCACTTAGTAGTAAAACCTGTATATGCTGCCGCTCTGGAGTCGCGCGAATAGAACGCGGGAGAGCTTTTTGCGTTCTTTCAAAAATAGTAAGTGCCTTATCCCATTTACCCTCAGTACTTAACCGATCAAGCACCGCCTTATGCGCCCATAAAAGTGCTGGCGATAAAGTCAGTGCCTCTTCGGCATATTGTTGCGCTGCCTCATAAGCTTTACTCTTCATTGCTTCACGAAACAAACCATAAAGTCCAACCAGTTTTGTCGGATCTTCCTTTCTCATCTCCTCATAAAGACCGATGGCGCGAACAGAGTCATTTTGTAAAGACAAGGTTTGCGCTTGTAAGAGTTTTACCAATGGCTCTTGTTTTCCTGCAAGATATTTAGCAACCCGTGCTTCCATTTTTTGCGCAACCATACTATCACCAGCAAAAGTTGCAAGAATCCCCTTTGAAAGAGCTTCGTAACCACGCTTTTGATGGCGTTTATAAAAATAATTGCAAAGAGCATTCGGTATGGAAAAAAAGAAAGACAATAACCACCATAAAAGCACCAGCGTTACAAAAAACAAAATAAGCACACTTAACACTGTAAGAAATGAAGCAGAAAATCTGAAATGCAAAAATGTGAGAACAAAAATACCATTGTGATTAGCAACCCACGTGAAAGCTAAACCGAGGATACAAACAACAAAAATATAAATAAAAACACGTATCATCTTGGGCCTATTTACATCTTTGTTGCTTTAAAAGATCCTTGTTGCACAGACAATAACAATTGCTGCAACAACTGTTGAATAGCAATATGTCTTTCAAGCTGCTTAACAAAATCCATTGAAACATCTTTTGCACTTTGAGGCAATGATTGCCATTCGCTCAAAGCCTTTTCGTAATCACCAGCTTGAATGGCAACTTCCATGCGTGCCGCAATAGCCCCCAGCGTTGTCCCTTCAACATTTCCAATCGGTCGCGAAACAATGAGCCCTTTTATCCACGCTAAAATTCGGTCAAAAAAACCAGCATCTGACGCAACAAGATTTTGCGTACCAACAATTGCATCGGCAACATGAGCAAAATCAACTGAAAGTTGTGCTGAACTTGGAAGACCCACAGTAGCTGTTTTTTGCAACACATCAAGTCCATTAATCGAAGGCGATAATTGTTGTAACAGCTTTAATTCATTATTATAAGATCCACCACGCTCTACAGCATTTTTTAATGAACTAATTGCAGTAAAGAGCGCGGTATCTATTTCTTTTTTCTCACTATTTTTAACAGCAGTTTCTTCCTGTAGTGCTTCTAACTGTTGTTTTAACGCAGCAAGATCATTTGCATTGCTCTGCCCAACAGACAAAGCCGTCTCTATATCTTTCGACTTTCTAACAAAAGTTTGTACAGTTTCTTCAAGAGCTTTTACTTTTTCCTCTAAAATCGCAAAAGCTTTTTTGCTTTCTTCTTTCGATAGTTCATCATTTTTCGTTGTTTTAAACTGTTGTGATGAAAAAGAAGAAAACTCTGTTTTTAACGTATCAATTTCTTGAAAGACCCGCCTCAATTGTTCCTTTGTGTCTTCACCTTGACTTTTTGCGGCTTCAGCAATCTGCAAAGCTTTTTCTCCTCCAGCAGAATTTTCCACAAAAGGAGAAGGAAAAAAACCAGCCCATTGAAGCCCCATAAAAATTCCCAAAGCAATGAATCCTCCCAAAATCCCAGAAAGGGACAAGAAAAGCCAAGTTGTACTAGAGATACTTTTATCCTGACCTTGCATATTCTGTTCTTCTCGCGCATGAGATTCTACAGAATTATGGATTTTTTCCTCTGAATCATGGGGAACAGCTTCATGTTCAATAACTGGTTTCTTACGGCGCGTACCAGCATAATGTGGTTTAACTTTTGGTTTTGAAGAATCGACCATCTCTGTCACTTTTCGTGCACACTTTTTTTAATGATAAAATAATAAAATGAAAAAAGTTTTAAAAACGCAGCTTTTCTCAATAATATTTACAAGTATCGCCTTTAATAGACAAGTTTTTAAAAAACATTTGCATTTTATACTCGAAAATACAGCTTTATTTTTTAATCAACGATATCATAAAATTCAAAGAAAATGCCAAAACACATATTTTTCATAGAAAAAACAATTCTAAGAGAAATACTTTGCATCTTTTTCTGTTCATGGTACGCACGCAGGAAAGAAGCTTCAATATAAGGTTTTGTTTAAAATGCGTCTGCTGGGAATAGAAACAAGTTGTGATGAAACGGCAGCGGCTGTCATTGAATATAACAACGAATCAAACAGCCGAATTCTTTCCAATGTTGTTTGGAGTCAAATTGATCACCATGCACCTTACGGCGGTGTTGTTCCTGAAATTGCTGCTCGTGCCCATGTTGAAGTTCTTGATCATTTAATTCTGCAAGCACTAACAGAAGCAAACACAAAATTAAAAGATATTGATGGCATTGCAGCCACCAGTGGGCCTGGTTTGATAGGAGGATTGTTGGTAGGCGTTATGAGCGCAAAAGCACTCTCTCTTGCCACTGGCAAACCATTTATTGCGGTAAATCACTTAGAGGGACATGCTTTAACAGCCGTGTTAACGCACAACGTCAGCTTTCCTTATTTATTACTTTTAGTTTCAGGAGGTCATACACAAACAATTATTGTTCATGGAGTAGGCAACTATCAACGTTTAGGAACCACTATTGATGATGCATTAGGAGAAGCCTTTGATAAAACAGCAAAACTTTTAGGTCTTCCCTATCCTGGTGGACCAGCACTTGAAAAAGCAGCTTTATTTGGTGATAAAAATCGCATCCCTCTTCCACGACCTTTAAAAGGTGAAAAACGGTTAGACTTTTCTTTTTCAGGACTCAAAACTGCTGTTCGACAAGCCGCAACAGCCATAGCTCCTCTTACAGAAAATGATATTGCTGACATTGCCGCAAGTTTTCAAGCCGCCGTGACTGATACGGTACGTGATCGTGTTCACCTAGCTTTACAACACTTTGCCCACCAATATCCTCTCTCTCATGATCAAGAAAAGCATTCTCCTGCTTTAGTTGTTGCGGGCGGTGTTGCCGCAAACCAAGCCATTCGCTCTACGTTGCAAGAACTTGCCCGTCAACATGGTTTTGAATTTATAGCCCCTCCTCTTTCCTTGTGTACCGATAATGCTGCAATGATTGCTTTTGCCGGTGCACAAAAACTCGTACGAGGAGAAACAAGCTCTCTTGACATTGCACCCCGCTCACGCTGGCCATTAGATGAAAAAGCCCCGCCCTTGATCGGGATGGGACGCCGTGGAACAAAAGCATAATAAAATTGACGTCCCACACACATCTTAAAGAACGAAGATTTCTACTCAATCCGGTCTATAGATAGTCCGAATTCTCTATCGAGCAGATTCCACCTGCTTCCCACTCACACAATTCACTTAACCCAAAGATCGACACGTAAACCTAAATATTCACCACACATTCTTAAAAACTTCATGTTTCAAAAAACTGCCTTATATCATTACACTTCAAATGACAGTATTTTACAGCATAATAAGACGCACTCTATCCCACAAAGCATAGATATGAATGCCATTCGTTGACCTCATCATCTTTGATCATTTATTCGTTTCATTGTCATTGTAATCTTAAAGCTTTTTAGAACCAATTTTCTTAATTTTTTCCAACAAACTCTTATAGTAACCGCATTTCAAACCATAGCTGAAAAGATAAGCAAAGAGCAAAATACTTTTACACAACATGAAATATCAATGGAGCGCGTCTCTCTACTACACATTATTTTGAAACAAGAAAAAATAGATAATAGCCGTTCTTTACCCCATTTTAAAAATCATCGTTGATGGTATTACAAAGATGCTTATAAAAATGCATAACAGTCTATGAAAAAGGAGAACTCATGGCTTATTGGCTTTTTAAATCTGAACCCCATAAATGGTCATGGGAGATGCAAAAGAAAAAAGGAGTTAATGGCGAACAATGGGATGGTATACGCAATTATCAAGCCCGTAACAATATGCGCGCTATGAAATATGGTGATAAAGGTTTTTTTTATCACTCAAATAAAGGTTTAGAAATTGTAGGAATTGTAGAAATATGTGCTGAAGCACACCCTGATTCTACAAGTTCTGATCCACGCTGGGAATGTGTGGATATCCGCGCACTTTGTGACATGCCAACACCTGTTTCATTAAAACAAATCAAAGCCAATCCCAAACTAGCAAATATGGTGCTGGTCAAAGCCAGCCGCTTATCAGTGCAACCCGTAACAGAAGATGAATGGAAAGAAGTCTGTTTAATAGGCAACCTTAAGGAGGAAATGCTTTTATCTTAAAACAATAATTTTTATTCATTAACTCATATAAAAAGATGCTTCATAGCGCAGAAGAATAAGCTCAACACATCCTTCTGTTGAGGTATTCTCATGCTAAATGCATAAATATGATATTTTTCTTTGTCATTTTTTATCCTGCACTCTTTCTCAATACAGTCTCCTTCCAAATTACACAAAAAACCTCTTTATGATGCATCTTTTCGGCATTGCTAAAGGCAAAGCTTGCTCAACGATTATAATAAGCAACACCACGAACATAACACACAATCCCCTTCGCACACAAATGCAACAAAAAAACAAACCTGAACGTGGATAAAAACAATAAAAACGATCGTGAAGTTCTCCTAAACAGTGCATATGTGCTAAGTGTTGCACAATTCTCTTCACGCTTAAAAAACGCATCATATTGCGTGTTCATTGTTTTGCATGTTGGACGAGTGCGCCTCATACCGCAGGATTCTCTCATTTCCAACCTGTTTTATATTGAATCAATCAAAAGCTATTGGCTTGCACATTCTAAGCGGAGAAAGTCCCATATAGATAAAAAACGTGAAAGAAAGCACTAAAAATTCCTCCTATGAATCGTCTCAAGTGCCAAGGACTGTCCGCAACACCCACGAACTGGCAAAGTGAATGATAGTGCTAGCTTGTTTCTCCATAAGCGTAAAGATGATGACACTCAATAGCTAAAACACGTTCTAGAACATAAAAAACGCTTCCAACCAATACGTAAAATACTCTGCAGACGGAATACCTTCTTTTCAGCAAGCAACCATTAGAAATTATAAAAGTTTATTTTTTAGAAGCGCTCTTTTTTAATTTTCCTCTTTTAATTTTTCTTGCATGAAATCTCATTTTTCATGAAACTATATCAATCAGTGCATCAACATACCTATAAGGAAAAACATGAACCACTATACTCTTTTAATCGTTGAAGACGATGATCTACGCCCCATTTTAGTAGAACAATTGCAAATGCATCAAGAGTTTAAAATTTTCCAAGCAAAAACAGCAGAAGCGGGAATGAAAATAATCCAAGAAGAAAATATTGATCTCACTATTTTGGGATTTCAACTTCCTGATCTTGATGGCTACAAAGCCGTTAAACAATTACGCACCCAAGGATTTCGTGCCCCCATTATCATGATAATAAATTATGATACAGACTGTGATAATATTTTAGATCTTGAAACAGGCGCCAATGATTATGTAACAAAACCCTTTCGCTTTGCGGTGTTATTAGCGAGAATTCGAGCACAGTTGCGCCAATATGAACAAAATGAAGACGCAACCTTTCATATTGGTCCCTATACTTTTAAACTAAGACAAAAACTTCTTCTTGATCAATGCAACAATAAAATCTGTCTCACAGAAAAAGAAGCAGCGATCCTTAAATGTCTCTATCATGCCAATGATAAAATTGTCAGCCGTGAAACATTGTTAGAACAAGTTTGGGGATATAATGAAAATATTATCACCCATACTTTAGAAACCCATATCTATCGTTTGCGACAAAAAATCGAAAACGATCCCTCCAATGCGCAAATTCTCATAACAGATCAAAATGGTTACCGTTTAAATCTTTAATTCGAGATTTTCTGTTTCAAAAATAATTTTAATATTCTAAATGAAAACAGAAACGAGATGAAAAAACCTTCGCATATAATTCGAATGCTATTACATAGAACTTATTCTTATGACAAAATATATAACATTATGAATAAAAAACGAAATATTCCAACATGAGAACCAGCAACAAAAATGCTTTCAACCCTCACGATATACTTTGTAACTTCTGTTTCACATACTTTTGTTCTTTCTAAAGTTTTTAATATGTTTCGCATATAAATAATCGTGATATCTTTTAGCAACATTCTTGATCATAACTATCATCTTTAGATGAGTGCTATTTATGATTATTTTTTTCAGAAAAACCGCTCCACGCACTGCTTTATCTCACATTCACTAGCCTAAATTGAGAGATGTTTTTTATCTTTATAGTTTTCCTCCATTCTTTATGATTTTATCTCCTCTTAAGAGGTTGTATAATTAATGATATAACGCTAAATGTTTATCCTAACGATAAAGCCATTGAGCACCACCATCTTTACCCTTATAAAAGAACAAACCGGCACCATCACACACTTATGTTAGATCTCGATGTTGCAGAGGAGCCCTTGACACTTGAGATGGTTCATAAGAAGCATTTTAATCCTTCCTTGTACAGTTTTAACCACCATGAACCATATTATGCAAGATCCCTCGGACTCTGCTATTTTTATGCTTACGAAGATACCAGCATTTTTTCTCTTAAAATGTTTCCACTATTCATGAAATATGGTTCGGTATATAGATACTTGAGATTTTTTATTCACATGCCAATTCCACATATAATGTACAAAAGAATATTTTTTAATTGTAAATGCAAAAAATTGAAATAAGAGAATCCTTCTATATTTGCGGTTCTTATGCCAATGGCAAAATGATTAATTATCTTTATAAATTAAAATATTCCGCACTTGTGGTGATAAAGCAGGAATAAAAATACGTCGCGACTGACGACGCTGTACGAGCAAACCCTGATAAACACGTTTTTGTGCCTGACACATTAAGAGTCCACCAAAATAAGGCAAAAGATAGCGTGCAAATGGCTCATAAAAAAATGAGAACAACCGCGAAACATAACCCGTAGAGGGCATATAATGTACAATTTCTTGTATTGGCCCAGAAACAAAATTTGTTTTTTCGAACAAACGAGTAATTTGTTGCCGACTATAGGGTTCGCCATAACCAAAGGGCGTAGTAATATTGCGCGCCCAAAAGCCAGAGCGATTAGGTACAATAACGATCAAGTGGCCATTGGGTGCTAAAACACGCCATATTTCATTCAACGTTTCAAACGAATTTTCTGTATATTCTAATGCATGTACCAATAAAATACAGTCAACTGACGCATCAGGAAGTGGCAAATCTTCTTCAAAAACAAGCGCTGTAGCAACTTGCTCAGAACAAGGCCAAGGCGAAACACCCTGAGCAGCAGGCATAAAAGCAAAACATTGTTGGGCACGTTCACGCAATGTAGAAAGATAAGGAAGTGCATAACCCAATCCCATAATCCGTTTATCCGTAAGATCAGGCCACCATAAATTCAATTGGTCACACAGCGTCTTTTGCACACGCAGTCCAAGTGCAGAAGCATAAAAATCTTTCAGCGTAACGATATCCAACTCAACATACCATGTAGAAACAAATTTCAAACATTACAGATTTTCATATACCAAACCTATATGGACTTCTGCTTTTTTTCCGCAATAGCGAACATTTCAATATTGCATATCTTAAACTTAAATGATTAAAAAATCAGTACAACAGGATGATTATTGCCTTACAAGCACTTTAATCATTTTTTTGGAGATAAACCCCATAGAGGTTCTTCATACACTGTTTTCGACATCAATTAAGAAAAAAGCCAACACTGGTTAATTAAAATGAAGCAATCTTTCAAGATAGTTTTTTTCTTCTTCTGAAAGATGCTCTTTACCAAGACGTTTGCGAATTTCATCCAAAATCTGCCGCGTACGCATTTGATCACTTTCTTGTGGTAGAGCCTCGCCTTCTTGTTCTTCATCTGTTTTTGAAGAAAGTGGACGTCCTAACGGATCTTTAGGACCAGAATCAGCATTTTGATCATCTCCCGTTTCTTTAAGTGTTTCGCGCATTTTTTTCAAAACATTTTGTGCACCTTGCCTCAAAGATTCCAAAGCATCAGACTGATTTTGTATAGATACCTGATGATTTCCATTATCAAGCGCATTTTCCGCAGAATTCATTTTTTCTTCTGCCCTTTTCAACGCTCCCCCTGTTTCAAATCCTTGTTCTGATAATTCTTTTTCTAATGTTGATAATTCAGATTGCAATTCAGCTTGACGTTTTTTTAAAGATTTTTTTTGTGTTTCCGGTACATTTTCTCCGCGTTTTTGTTCCATCTCTAACTGATGTGTTTCATTGAGAATTTCTTGCTGACGACGCATTAAATCTCCAAGCTGGTCCATCTTTTCTTTCATTTGTGCAGATTGGCTTTTTTCTCCCTCATTTTGATTGCCTTTTTGCACATGCAAATGATCAAGCGTCTGTTCAACTTCTGCCAAGAGTTGTTCAGCTGCTAAAGAAGAGCCTGTTTTAGCCATTTCCTCAATTAAATTTAGCTTTTCTTGTAATGTAGCTTCAGAAAGATTAGGACTTTTTGAGCTTTTAGAATTTTTAGAAACTTGACTATCCGGTGCTTTTTCAGCCAAAGCACGAATATACTCATCCATAGCTTGACGTAAATCTGCCATAAGCCGTTCAATTTCTGCCGCTGAAGCACCGTAACGCAATGCATCACGTAAAGCAGCTTGTGCTTGTTTTAACTTTTTTTGCACGGATTCAAGTTGATTGCCTTCAATACCCAAAGCAATTTGCCATAAATAATCCACCACATCGCGCAAATCCTCGTCTGTTTGTGCTAAAGAAAGTCTTGTCCACGCACTTTGTAGAACAATAAAATGCGATGCATTTTGCAACCCCTTTTCTGGACGCACAAGCAAAGCAGAAAGCATATCCAATACACGCTCTTTCACAGAAGCATCAAGCGCTAATAAACGACGCAGTTCAACCACTGCGCGTGCAACAGGATTCGAAAAAACACGCTGTGGTAATATCATAACAAAAGTTTTGCTACGCCCTTTCTGCCCCGCACCATCTTCTGCCACCAAAGTAATTTTGACTTGCGAACCCGCCCATGGATGCGCTGATATATCCTGTACCATTCGCATTTTCCCCTTTCCACCACGCGGAAGAAGAAGCTCTATTTCCGGAGCATTATAAAGAGAAGAAGCACTTTTATTCTGAGGAAGAAAAGGCTCTATTTCAACAAAAGCCTTTGTCACACCATAATCATCATCCACCACATATCGTAACTCCAATGATCCCGTTAAAATCCTCCCTGGTTTTTCCAACCAATGAATTGTTGGAAGCGTGTCCTTAATTATCTGCAAATGCCATTGCTGTTTTTTACGACGTGATGATACAAATAAATTTATTGGATGCTTTAAATGTATTTCAAAATGAACAATTGGATCATTCAAAGCTGTTTGTTCCGTTTTCTCTGAAAACGAAACTTCCCTCCCATCTTCTACAGACTTTGCTTTTACTGTAATGCCAGCCCCATTGACAACACGCACAACAACATTACTCCCTTCAGGGATTTCTAGTTGTGTTTTCTCATCTTTTGTCAAATAAATCGGTGCCACACCGGTATAAGCAGGTGGTGTTACCCAAGCATCAATCCGCATGAGTTTTTCATCAACGATAGGACGAAAATCAAAGGCATCAGCCAAACGCCCCCCTTGTGAACCAAAAGAAAAACTAAAAGCGCACACAAAAAGAAGAGCACACAAAGCCCTCAAAGCTAAAGGATCATAATCCGCACTATTAAGAGAGATAAATCCAGTTTTTAAATGGTATAATTGCTTTGCCATTCGGCGTTGATGTTCACGCCAAATAACAGCACTAAAATCTTCATCATTTTCAGAACATAAACGATCTGTCTGAATATTCAAAGGCTGGTGTCTAAGATCATTGACGCGTTCAAGGCGGCAATTTACTTCCCGCATTGTGGGAAACCGAAAACGAATAAGAAAAAATAAACTCGCCCCAGCACAAATAAGTATAACCCCAAGTAAGAGCAAATGTGACCAATAGCCCAAAATACCAAAAAGTCCCAACCAGCTAAACGAACAAAAGAGACTAAGAACGAGGAAAAATGGCAACAACCGTACCCACATCCGTTCAAATGAAAGGATCCCCCACATCAAAATGCGCACACACAAAAGCTTCATTGCAAAACCTTTGATGTTTTTATTTTTCATAAACAAGCATTTATCCCCTTTTATCGTGGTGCATTAAGATCATAAACCCCATACAAAACAATTTCTAGAAAATAAATTGTTTCATCAAAGTTTAGTAAAAATAAGACCCAAAATATTTAATAATGCTCAATCTAATTTGGGCTCAATCCAATCTGGAATATGATCACAGCCTATCAATTGTGCATAATCAAGGCGTGGACGAATGACTGCATAACGCGTATCCTGAACCAGAACTTCCGGCACCAAAAGTCGACTATTATAAGTGCTTGCCATCACTGCGCCATAAGCCCCTGCTCCTGTTAACATCAAAACATCACCCGCTTTCAACACTGGTAAAGAACGTTCCAAACCTAAATAATCACCAGTTTCACAAATAGGACCGACAATATCAGCATTAATCAGAGGGGCATCTATTGGTGTTTTTTTCACTGGCATTACATTTTGCCACGCATCATAAAGCGTTGGACGCATGAAATCATTCATCGCCGCATCAACAATAACAAAATTTCGTCCTTCCCCCTTTTTTAAATACACAACCGATGTCACCAACACACCGGCTTCACCAACAATACTACGCCCAGGTTCTAGGATAATATTGATCCCTAAAGGCGCAATATGTTTCTTTACCAGTGCTGCATACTCAAAAGGAGAAGGTACTGGATGCTGCTCATAACCATAAGGAATACCAAGCCCGCCCCCAATATCGATATGGGTTATCGCATAACCATTATTCCATAATTGACGCACAAAATCTGCAACAATAACAAATGCATCCTCAAACGGTTTTAAATCACAAATTTGACTGCCAATATGGAGATCAACACCACACACATGAAGACCGGGCAATTGAGCTGCTTTTTTATATGCATCACCCGCCAAAGACAGTGGAATACCAAATTTATTCTCAGACTTACCTGTTGTAATTTTCTTGTGAGTCTTAGCATCCACATCAGGATTAAGGCGTAAAGAAATACGAGCTGTTTTTGAAAGCGCAGCAGCCCGCGCCGATAATTGTTCAAGTTCTGGCTCTGATTCAACGTTAAAACAATAAATATCTTGTGCAAGAGCAAAATCTATTTCTCTCACTGTTTTACCAACACCAGAATAAACAATATTCTGCGCAGGAATACCAACAGCAAGTGCACGCCGTAATTCCCCTTCTGAGACCACATCAGCTCCCGCTCCATTGTTAGCTAAAAGTTGTAAAACTGCTTGATTGGAATTCGCTTTAACCGCATAAGCAATTAAACTCGGCATATCATGAAATGCATTCTGATAATCTTTAAAATGTGCAACGATTGCGCTAGCTGAATAACAATAAAAAGGTGTTCCAACTTCCCGCGCAAGTTCCAAAAGAGAAAGACCTTCAGCGTGAAGCACACCCTGATGATAAGAAAAAAAACGCATAAAAATTCCTATTGTATTAACCGATCAAGAATAAAAGGTTTATCTGTTTTGCCTTGAGAAACAAAAGTTCTTTGTGAAGAATTCACTCCTGTTGAAGGAGGTAACTCTAATGACCCTTTACGCCCACACCCAACAATACCCAAGCCCCCCAAAAGGACAATCACCAACCCCTTTAATATAATTTTCATTTGTCCTCTTTCCTCATCTCGATTTCTTTTTTACCTTTAAAATACAATCACTCAAGCGCTCACGAGACGCTTTTTCCAATACGCAATTTGCCGAAGAACCTCTGAAGGCGCTGTTCCCCCAAAGCTTTTACGACTTTCAACAGATTTTTCAACGGTCAAAACATCAAAAAGTGTCGCATTGATATCAGGACAAATTGCTTGAAGTTCATCTAATGATAAATCATGAAGGCGACACTGTTTTTTTTCTGCCAATGCCACAGCACACCCTGTGATGTGATGTGCTTTGCGAAAAGGAATCCCTAAATTGCGTACAAGCCAATCAGCAAAATCTGTAGCTGTTGCATACCCTAAATCCGCTGCTTGTTTCATGGCTTTTTTATTCACTTTCAAATCAGCAATCATCCCTGTCATTGCTGCTAGTGATAATTCCAAACTCAAAGCCCCATCAAACACATATTCCTTATCTTCTTGCATATCCTTTGAATAAGCAAGCGGTAATCCTTTCATCACCGTTAACAATCCCATAAGCGCACCATTCAATCGACCTGCTTTCGCTCGTACTAACTCTGCCGCATCAGGATTTCTCTTTTGTGGCATAATAGAAGACCCTGTTGAAAAAGCATCTGATAAATGAATAAAACAAAACTGTGCACTTGACCAAAGGACAATTTCTTCCGCCAATCGCGAAAGATGTGTTGCACAAAGAGCGCCAGCGCTTAAAAATTCCAATGCAAAGTCACGATCTGAAACACTATCAATTGAATTGCGTGTAGGTTCGCGAAAGCCTAGCGATTTTGCTGTCATAAAACGGTCAATTGGAAAGCCTGTCCCCGCTAAAGCAGCCGCCCCTAAAGGCGATTCATTCATTCGCTCAAGAGCATCACGCATCCGCGATAAATCTCGACCAAACATTTCAACATAAGCCATCATATAATGACCCAATGTTACGGGTTGAGCCAATTGTAAATGCGTAAAGCCTGGCATAAAGGTATCAACATGTTGTTCTGCGCGAATAAGTAATTGCTCTATCAATCCTTTTAAAGCTTTTGCTATTTTTTGCGTTGCTTCACGTACCCACAAGCGAAAATCAACAGCAACTTGATCATTGCGTGAACGCGCCGTATGCAAACGCCCTGCTACAGAACCTATCAATTCGCTCAACCGCGCTTCAATATTCATATGAATATCTTCAAGCTTTCGTGAAAAAACAAATTTACCGTCTTCAATTTCTTGGCGAATAAGTTTCAAACCATGAACAATTTTTTCATAATCTGATTGTGAAATGATTTTCGTTTGCGCTAACATAGCCACATGAGAAAGAGAACCTTCAATATCTTGTCGATAAAGTTTTTGATCAAAATCAATAGAGGTATTAATTTCTTCCATAATTGCAGCAGGACCTGCCGCAAACCGACCACCCCACATTTGGTTCTTTAACTTCTCATCTGTCATATTCTGAAAACACCCATCCAAAGGACAAAATTATGATTTTTCAAATTTTCATCAGCGAAAAAAACAATAAAAAAAGGCAACTCTCCCTTGCATTCTTTATCATTGCACTGAGTTTATACGCAACCATAAACTACGATACCAAAAGAGAGTTTTTTCTTTTCAATTTCATTTCAGCAGCACAAGCACAAGAAATAAACATTAATAAAGCACGAGCAGAAAAAATGATGGCAATACGAAAAGCAGCAAAAGGCTTTTTTAGCCACATACGATTTGCTGATACGCTCTCAGATATGAATAAACTCTCTTTCAAGGATATTCAAGGAAAAGAGCGCACACTCAGCGAATTTACCGGAAAACCAATGCTGGTCAATCTATGGGCTATTTGGTGTGCACCTTGCCGCACAGAAATGCCTGAACTTGCGCAATTAAAACGTGAATTAGGTGGAGAAAACTTTGATGTCATAGCTATAAATATCGATAAAACTGCTTCTCCTGAAAAAATTCAGCAATTTTTACAGAATATTCATTCAGATAATTTGCTTTACTATCGCGATGAAACAATGGATATTTTCAACAATGTTAGAAAACAGGGGCTCGCTTTAGGACTCCCCATTACATTGCTCATTGATAAAGAGGGATATCTCATTGCTTCCTTCAATGGTGCAGCTCCATGGGCCAATGACGATGCCAAAGCACTTATAAAAGCAGTCATTAAAGAAGCCCTATAACTTTAATAACCGCGTCTTTTTAAACGTTGTATAACAAGATCCAGTGCTGACAAAAAAGCAGAACGGTCTTTACGAGAAAAAGGACGGGGACCACCTATTATACTACCCTGTCCACGCAAATCTTCCATCAAATTGCGCATCGCCAAAGCCTGACCAATTGAATTTACATCAAAAATACGCCCCGTTGGCGAAAGACAAAAACCCCCAGCTTGCACAACCCGCGCTGCTAAAGGAATATCACTGGTAATAACGATACTTGCCTCATGCACATGTTCTACGATCCAATCATCAGCACCATTGAATTCACCAGCAACGACCACTCTTTCAATGAGTGCTTCATCTGGAAGGGACAAAGAACGATTTGCCACAACAAATGTCTTAAGCTGATAACGATTCATCACACGATAAACTTCATCTTTTACAGGACAAGCATCTGCATCAATCAACAAAGTGATAGCAGGCTTTATTGGGATAATCATACCTTGGCTTTCAAGCAATAATAAGCTCTTTCATTTATCTGAATGTTGCAAATCCTTGCGATAAAACATTATCGCCGCGTTTATTTCTCCTCCCAAAATAAAAATTGCACTCAATATGTACAGAAAAATAATAGCAACCATAATAGATGCCAACCCTGCATAGGTAGAAATATAATCAAACATCGTTAAATATTGCGCAAAAGCGATAGAAGCCATAAACCATATAAACATTGTCACCACTATTCCTGGTAAAATATCTATAATTTTCCGCCGCCCTGCTGGAAGCCATTTATGAACAATCAAAAGACTGATAAACAAAATAACGATTGCAACTGTATAACGCCATACACGAATAACAGCAATATATTCAGTCATAAAAAAAGAATGATTTTGCATAATTTTGATCAACAAAGGCGCCAGAATCAATAAAAAACTAATCACAACAAGACCAACAGCTCCAAGGATTACAAAAAACAGACTTTGAAAACGACAAAATAACAAACTCCGTCGATCAGTAACACGGTAAGCTTTATTTAAAGCCGTACGCAAAGCCTCTATCCCATTAGAAGCAAAATAAGCCGCTCCAATGACAGAAAGCGTCAACACACCTCCTCGATGAATGGTTAAAACATTAACAATTTCCTGAGATAAAGGCTCTGCAATAACATCAGGCAATAACTGCACCAGTGCTTTAATTTTTTGCGGTGTATAAGTAAAAGCACCTAGAAAACGAGCAAAAGATGTTCCAAAAATAAAAAAAGGGAAAAATGCTAAAAGCCCTGATAGCGCAACATGGCTTGCAAAAGCACTCCCATTATCACGCCAATAATGACTTACTGCGTCACACAAAATACGATAGCTATACCAAAAGATATTTTTTAACAAAACTCAATACTTTCTGGTAAAACTCTTCCTCAGTCTATTTCAAGTTTTATAAAAATCATCAAAACTCTGCAAATAAACATTTTGCAATGTTGCAATATAACGGTCAATAATCAATACGGTCAAGCCCGACTTTATACCAAAACAAAAACAATAACCCACTCTATGAAGTTCTACAACGACCTCATTTTTTTGTTACTTCTACAGATCAGTAACCTCTTCTGTACATCATATGCCCTATAGAGAACTAAGCAAGATGATCGTGCACACATAAAACCTTTTGAAGTCATGGTTATCTATATCGGAGCAATCGCCACTCTTTTTTATTGCAATCTATGACTGAGTAGAGAAAAAACTTCTTATCGGTTTTTAGAAAAAACCAACGAAATTCAACAAAAACCTCTTGTTTTTACTCACCCTTTTTTAGAAACATTCTGACGCCCAAAATCAGGAGCATCAATTTCCTGTCCAGCATCAATAATATTGCGGCGTACAGCACGCGTACGTGTAAAAAAGTTAAACAGTGTCTCACCATCTCCTAAATGAATTGCCCGTTCTAAAAAAGCAAGCCCCTCACTAAAACGGCTCAACATTTCTAAAATAGCATCCTTATTATGCAAACAAATATCTCGCCACATAACGGGATCAGAAGATGCTAAACGCGTAAAATCACGAAAACCGGAAGCGGAATAAGCAATCACTTCCGAATTTGTTACTTTTTCTAAATCACTCGCTGTCCCAACAGTATTATACGCAATCAAATGGGGTAAATGTGAAACAATAGCCAAAACAAGATCATGATGCTTAGGTTCCATCTTTTCGACACGCGCACCACAAGCTTCCCAAAACGCTGTTAATTGTGCGACAGCAGCAGCATCGCTATCCGCAAAAGGCGTTAAAATACACCAACGATTCATAAATAAATCAGCAAAACCAGCATCCGGTCCTGAATATTCCGTTCCAGCAATTGGATGCCCTGGAATAAAATGAACCGTTTTTGGCAATAAAGGTGCCATTTCCGCAATAACCAACGCTTTCGTAGAACCAACATCACTCACAATCGCTCCAAGTTTTAAATGATCACGAATGGTTTTTGTCACTTCTGCACTAGCCCCAACAGGAACAGAAAGAATAACCAAATCTGCTCCTTCAACAGCTTTTGCATTATCTGTCGTATAAAAGTCCCCAAGCTCCAATTCACGCGCTCTTTTCAGGGTTTCTGGACGACGTGTTGCAATAGAAATCTGAGCCGCAAGATTTTTCTTTTTAATCACTCTTGCTAAAGAAGACCCAATCAGACCGATCCCAATGAGTGCTATTTTTTCAAACTGAATATAGAGCATCTTTCACCTTCAAAGATTCTTTGCAAATGGCAATAAAGACTAATTGTAAAATCACAATTTTCTTGTTTGTTTGTTCAAGAGTTATGCGTAAAACATTAAAAAATGACAACTAGGGAATAAAGAATAACGCAGTTTACCAATTATCACCTGCGCAAGCTGACAACAGATCACTTTACCTAGAAAACACATAAAAAATAAATGACGAGAAATTTAACATCACGCTCTAAAATTCCCTCTTAATTACTGATCAAAGCGCATCACCGAAACAAAATAAAATGCACTCTCAATTAGGATAACAACGACTCTACATAAAATCCCATCAGTTTACTTTATCTTACTAATTTACTCACAAAAAAACACATCAAAAGCGTAAGCAGACACTAACTCTTCTCCAATTATCCCGATACGTTCATTAATTTGTACATTAGACCTATATAAAACGTATTGCGCCTCCACCTACAACATCAACATAAGTTTCGCGAATATTGAAAACACCGTAAAACAACGCATACCAAAAGATACCATTAAAAACATTTTCCTCTCCCGATTCCGGATACCGTAAATCAAATAAATATGAGAAAAACACGCCCTCTCAATAAAGAAAAAGTTTGATAACAAAAACACCGAATATCCCTTTAATGGAATCACACCCCTCACGTAAAACAGAACGCCCTCAACAGAATAAATTTGGATTACAAATTCATGGGTTTGTTTTAAAAGACATCTCGCTCCCTAGCCTATCTCACGACAGTGTTCGTAAATGTTATAACTATAAATCTATTAAGCACGACCCTCTTCACACTTAATAAAACACTATCATTATATTTTCCTACCCCCAATGTTGCAAAAAACCTTGGAATTTGAGAGCATTCATAAGAGGCATTTTTAGTGCTTTCTTGTACAGTTTTTATCCACACGCCCCCCCACTTATGACGTGCAAAAGACATTGTTCTGATTGATTTAATATGAAAAATAATAAATTATTAATAATAAACAATGGCTAGCTCTGTTTATGAGACACATTCATTGCTAAGATAATCATCTCTGTATCAAACATAAAAGTTTCCCCATAGGTGCTGTGGTTTTCATCATAATCTATTTTGACTTTCTTCTCATCCCATGAAGATTCTTAATTCACACCGATCTGCAAACAATTCATTTTCTTGTCTAAAAGATTCCTCTGGCTCACAATTTTAAGTGATTCAATTAATCTATAATACATTGATTTATAAAAATAATACTTTTTTTCAATTTGAATCATAACTTCGAATACTGTAAAATTCTTCCATCACAAACCCTCTTATCAATTAAAATCTCTTGGCTACACGTCACAAGAAGACATGTGAGAAAAAATGATGAAAAACGCTCTCTAATGCTAAAAACTGTAGTAACATTAGAGGCTAGCAAAGTACATAATGAGTGTCGACTTGCGCTTTTATTAAGCATAAAGATAGAGTTGCTCTATGGGTTTTATATTCTTCACAAGGAACTTTACTTCTACACCATTCATAAACACCGCCGCGAAATAGATATGACGCGCATTGAAAAATATTTCTAAGAAAGCGTATGAATCTACCATACAAGTGTCTTCTGTTGTTTGAGATACTCTGTTTTACATGGGGGTGTTACTCCATTAAGACTCTATGAACCAACCTAATATTCACTAAATACCCACACAAAAAAACATCGAACACATAAAATTTGATATGGGCCTCGTATCACTACCCTAAAAACAGTATTTTACGACACAACAAAATAATAAAACTGTTTCAAAATGGCCTTTTGAAAATAAACTATTTCTTTTGAAGAAAAATTTCTATCAAGCTTTCAAGCTCCTAAAATGCATCCTCAAAAATACAAGTTCCATCAACCTCTACTTGATAGCATAACAGTTTTAATTACTGAAAATACCTCTGTGGTATACCAAAAATAAAAAATCATTATATTTCTAGGCTGTTAAGCTGCCATCTGGCGTCGTGCAATAATTGTAAGCCCTAACAAAACTTGACGAATGATAGCTTCGCCCAAAAGTGGATTTTTACGACTGTCTAAAACAGCACTCTGAATTCTTTCCATTGCATAAGAAATTTGTTCTAACTTCCAATATTTTAAAGCTTGTTCAACGATCTTTTTCCGTTGAAAAAAAATGGGAGGGCGTGCCTGAGAAACCACCGTAAAAGGTGAATTTCCTTCAACCTCTACCTGATAACGCAATAGCTGTAATTGCTGAAAATGCCTTTGAGCTGTACTCAAAATTAAAAAAAGTGCCCCTTGCACTGCTGCATGTCGGTTAAAATGCGCTTCAAAGCCTGATATATCGCCCAATAAAAGAGCATCAATGACTTCATCTTGAGAAAGAGCACTGACATCGCTTACAACAGCTTTCACATCTTCAAGAGTAATATGAACATTTGCAGCGTAAAGACAAAGCTTTTCTAATTCACTGCGTGATACAAGGCGATCCGCCCCTAAACATTCATGCAACCATCTACGTGCATCTAAAGAAAGAGCCTTCTTAAACTGTCCTAAAACCTCATCAATCAAACCGTCAAGAGACCGCATATCATCGGCAAAACAGGGCAAAGCCATCGCTTTTGATGCTGTTTCAATAGCATTGCGCAACCCTGTTCCTTTTTTTAAATCCCCTGCCTCAATGAGAATAAAACAAGCTTCTGGTGGTTTCTCAATTAAAAGCTTTAAGGCAGCAAGAAAACCTTTTTGGTTAGCAGCATTAGAGATCCATATCAAACGATCTCCCCCAAAAAGCGATAACGTACGCGCTTCATTTTCTAAACGTGCAGGATCTTTATCAATTTCAGCAGCATCCAAACGAATTGTCGAAAATGGATCTTCTATTGCTACCCGTGTAAGTTTTGCAAAACATTGTGCACGCTCACAAATAAGACCACGATCTGGCCCATAAATGAGAACAATAGGAAAAGCACGTGAAAAACGCATTAGAAACTGATCAACTTCATGTGCTTTTTTCTGAGCCACACTATTAATCCATTAACAGTTCATCATCATCAAGAACTTCCCCGCGAACTTTCTGAAACATGCCAATTAAATCATTTACATCCAAGCCCTTACGCTCTTCATGACAGACATCCAAAATCACTTTTCCACCATGCAACATCAAGGTACGATCGCCATAATCAAGAGCCTGACGCATAGAATGAGTCACCATGATAGTCGTTAATTTTTTCTCTTCAACGATTTTTTCAGTCAACCGCATCACAAAATCAGCCATTCCAGGATCAAGCGCTGAGGTATGTTCATCAAGCAATAAAACATCCGCATGTGCGAATGTTGCCATCACAAGACAAACTGCTTGGCGTTGCCCACCTGACAAACTATCCATAGGATTATGAATATATGCTTCAAGACCAATGCCTAATTGAGCAATTTTCTCTCGAAAAAATTGCCGTTTCTCATGATTTAAAGCCGCACGCAAACCACGACGACTTCCTCGAAGAGCAGCAAGAGCCAAATTTTCTTCAATTGTTAAAGAACCACAACTTCCCTCTAACGAATCTTGAAAAACACAAGCAATCTTTCCAGCGCGTTCACTGACTGATTGCCTAGAAACATTTTGTCCATTGATAACCACTTTCCCCGTTGAGGGAAGCGTTGCACCCGCTAAAACACTGAGCAACGTTGATTTACCAGCACCATTTGAACCAATAACCGTAACAAAACTACCCTGATCAATTTTCAGGTTAATATCAATTAAAGCCTGTTTTTCCAGAGGTGTTTGCGGTTTAAATGTGACCCCAACATGAAAAAACTCAATCACGTTTATGCCTCCTCCAATAGCGTGGCACAATAAGGGTTAAAACAACCAACAGCGAAGTAATCAACTGAAGATCTGTCGACGTATCAATGCCAATGCCATTTGCTTCAAATGCAAATTGCACCGCCACACGATAAAGCACAGACCCTACAATACAGCTGATTATAATCCAAAAAATATTGCGCGTACGAAAGAGAGTTTCACCGATAATCACGGCTGCCAACCCAAAAACAATTGTTCCAATTCCACCGGTAATATCTGTTGCAATCGCAGTTTGAATATAAAGAGAACCACCAAGTGCCACACACGCATTGGAAAGCCCCATTCCAAAATATATCAATGCTGATGTATGGACACCTTGCGCCGTCGCCATGCGTGGATTAGCGCCCATTGCACGCATAGCAAGACCAATTTCACTTTCCAAAAAGCGCCAAATCAAAAACGCCATAACGAGCAACACAATACCAACGAAAAGAGGACGCACAAAAATATCAGACAAACCAAACAGATTATAAAAGGGCGTTAACGCCGTATCAGCAAGAGCTAAATTAACATTAGACCCTCCCATAATTCCCATAATACGTAGATTAACCGTATAGAGTGCTGACATTGTTAAAATAGAAGCTAAAAGATTCAAAATGCCAAAACGCAAATTCAATAGAGCTGTTAATAAACCAGCCACCATACCTGCACAAAAAGCGCATGCCATAGCTGTCCATGCATTGAAACCCAAGAGAATCAAAACACCACAGACACAGGAACCAAGAAGAAACGATCCATCAACTGTTAAATCAGGAAAATCTAAAACCCGAAATGAAAGATAAACCCCTATAGCAACAAACGCATAAATAAGGCCTAATTCCACAGCACCAGAAAACGCAAATATATTCATGTAAAGACAATCCCCATGAAAACTTAACGTATTTTTATTGTATCAACACTCTATCAATAAAAGTTATTGAATCACTTTTGTTGCACGGTCAATAACTGCCTGCGGAATAACAATCCCTGCTTTTTGGGCTGCTTTCAAATCAATTCGAATGTCATTATTAGCCGCCTGCACAACATCAATATCACCAGGCTTTTCACCCTTTAGAATACGCACAACCAATTTCCCAGCATCAACCCCTACATCATAGAAATTCACACCTTGCGTCATAAAAGGCCCACGCCCGATAGTATTAGCATCAACAGTAAATACAGGCATATTGGCTTCCTCTGAGACCTTTATTGCACCTTCTAAAACAGATAAAATCGTATTATCAGCAGGAACAAAAATAATATCGACCTTACCGATTAAAGCGCGTGTTGCTGCCTGAACATCTGAAGGCTTTGGTGCCGATGAGGGAATAATTTCAATTCCAGCTTTTTTTGCTACATCCTTTAACGTTTTAAGTGTCGAAACAGAATTTGCCTCAGAAGCATTATAAAGATAACCAATTTTTTTCAAATCTGGTTTTACTTCTTGTAAAAGTCTAACACTTTCTGCAACATCTATACGATCAGAACTCCCCGTCATATTACCGCCAGGTTTGGTAAGTGAAGAAACGATTTTAGCTCCGATAGGATCAGAAATTGCTGCAAAGACGATAGGAATTGTTTTTGTTGCCGCAAGCATCGTTTGTGCTGAAGGCGTGGTAATTGCTACAATAACATCGGGTTTATCACCAACAAATTTACGCGCAATTTGCGTTGCTGTTGAAATATTACCCTGCGCTGATAAAAAGGTAAGTTGAAAATTTTCACCTTGCTTATAACCATTTGCTGCAAGCACATCTTCCACACCTTTACGAACAGCATCCGCAGCAGGATGGACCATAATTTGCGTTATTGCAACTTTAACGTGTTTAACTTGGTCATCGGCCTTTGCAACACTGTTCATCATAAAAACAGTTGCAATGATAACCCCTAATATATTTATTCTCTTCAACATTATATTCCACCCCTCTCCATGCAAAAATTAAAAAAGGAATAATTTATTACTGAAGAATTTTCTAAAATCAATCTTTATTTCATTTTATTTAAACATGGACAAAATAAATCAAACTAAAATGATATTTTTTTGTTGCAATTCGTAGAAGCCTACGCCATACAGACAAGACATATATCGAATCGGTAAGCGGGTGTAGCTCAGGGGTAGAGCACAACCTTGCCAAGGTTGGGGTCGTGGGTTCGAATCCCATCGCCCGCTCCATTGAATTTTGTATTTATTCGTTCTTGTATGGAGTTGTATTGTTGTAGCTTGCCAGTGTAGCTTGCCAGCGGGTTTTGTATATTTTGCCACTAGGTTTTGTACCAATTTATTTTTTTTCAAAGAGTTTTTAAGG
>NZ_JBHIOT010000058.1:0-2704 GCF_042195745.1 Bartonella sp. AP7XZML | reverse complement strand
TCTTGTCACGCGTCCCGTGTTTGAAGCCTTGTTTGAAGGCAATGAATTTGTACAGAACAATGCCATTTCACAAGCAATGGATAAGATCTTAACGGAACTGGATAAAACCAATATCGAAGAGAAAACGAAAGATCTTGATAAATTTTACAAAAGTGTCACATTCTGTACAGCAGGTATCACCGAAACTCATGCAAAACAGAATCTTATTATCAAACTTTATGAAAGTTTTTTTGCCAAGGCATTTAAGAAAACCACGGATAAGCTTGGGATTGTTTATACACCCGTTGAGGTTGTGGATTTTATCATTCATTCTGTTGATGATGTGTTGCGGAATGAGTTTGGAACAAGCTTAGGGTCACGTGGTGTGTCTATTCTTGACCCTTTCACTGGAACGGGTACCTTTATCACACGGCTTTTACAATCTAATCTCATCAAACCAGAGGATATGGAATATAAATTCCGTCATGATATCCACGCCAATGAGATTGTTTTGCTTGCCTATTACATAGCAGCGATTAACATTGAATCGACGTATCATAGTCTTATGAAAGGAGAGTATATTCCTTTTAAGCATATTGGTTTGACCGATACATTTCGGATGCTTGAAAAACAAGATTTGATGAAAGGTTTACTAGAGGAAAACAGTGAATATTTAGAGCATCAAAAGAAACTGGATATTAAAGTTATCTTTGGTAACCCTCCTTATTCGGTAGGACAAAAAAATGAAAATGATAATGCAAAGAATACTCCCTATCCCATATTAAATAAACGTATCGGTGAAACTTACGCCGCTCAATCTAGAGCAACTAGTACGCAAAAGTTATATGACAGTTATATTCGTGCTATACGCTGGGCAAGCGACCGTATTGAGAATGCTGGGGTAATCGGCTTTGTTTCTGGCTCTGGTTATATAGAAAAGTCGACAATGGCTGGCTTACGAAAATCTTTAGCCAAAGAATTTACAAGTATTTATGTGCTTAATTTACGAGGGGATATACGTAAAAATATGTTAAGCAATGGAACTGCTCAAGAAGGAGAAAATATTTTTGGCAATGGAAGTATGACCGGTATTGCTGTGACACTATTTATCAAAAATCCTAGTGTTTCTGGAGATTGTAAAATTTACTATCATGACATTGGAGATAATCTTTCTACTACAAAAAAACTTAAGATAATCAAGTCCTTTGGTAGTATTGATGGCATTACGCGTAAACAAAAATGGCAAACAATTACGCCGGATGAACATGGTGATTGGATTCATCAACGTGATGAAAATTTCAAAGCGTTCTTAGCTCTAGGTGTTAAAAAAGGTCATGGTAAAAAACTTTTTGAAAATTTTTCTCTTGGAGTTTCAACCAATCGTGATGCTTGGGCGTACAATTCAAGCCGTAAAGTTTTAGCAAAAAATATGACTAATACGATTGCTTTCTATAATAGTGAAGTAGAACGTTTTAATAATGCTTATGGGCATGTTGATAGCAGGATACGTAAAAATGCTGTAGACAATTTTGTTAACGTTGATGCTAAAAAAATCAGTTGGAGTAGTAGTCTAAAAGAAGAG
Organism: Bartonella sp. AP7XZML; assembly: GCF_042195745.1. NCBI lineage: Bacteria > Pseudomonadati > Pseudomonadota > Alphaproteobacteria > Hyphomicrobiales > Bartonellaceae > Bartonella > Bartonella sp. AP7XZML. Next base: position 1,143 of record NZ_JBHIOT010000058.1, on the reverse strand, counting down.
TTTGTAAGAGGAAAAGTTTCCGAATTTGAAAGTAATTGTTCAGTTCAAAGTCTTTATCGTCCCTTTACAAAGCAATGGCTCTATTACAATCGTATTTTTAATGAAAGAACTTACCAAATGCCGCGTATATTTCCGATGGGGCAAGTAGTCGAAAATAAGGTAATACAAGTTACAGGTATAGGCGCAAGAAGTGGTTTTTCTGTTTTGATGGCTAAAAGTATACCTAATCTTACTACAATAGAGAGTGGTCAATGCTTTCCAAGGTATATCTATGAAGATGCTACGGTTTCAAAAAGTAAAAGTGAGAAACAATCCCATTTATTTACAGAAGAAAGCAAAACAGCTGGTTTACAGAGGCGTGATGCCATTACTGATGAAGGATTAGTACATTTTAAAGCTGCTTATCCTAATGAAACCATAACAAAAGATGATCTATTCTATTACGTTTACGGTTTACTTCATTCGGAAGATTATCGTGCCCGTTATGCACATAATTTATGCAAAGAATTACCTCGTATCCCTTGCGTAAAGAGTGCTGGTGATTTTTGGAAATTTGTAACAGCAGGGCGTGAATTGGGTCATTTGCACGTGAATTATGAAAGCATAGAGCCTTATCCAGTGACCTTTAAAAAAGGCAATCCAAAAGTTNTAAGAATAGTAAGGAAAAGGATAAATCAACTGTCATTTATAACAGCAATATCACAATGACAGATATCCCTCTTGAAGCTTATGAGTATATCGTCAATGGCAAGCCTGCTCTTGAATGGGTTATGGGGCGTCAGTGTGTAAAGACTGATAAGAAGAGCGGCATTGTGAATGATGCCAATCGCTATGCTGTTGAAACCGTTGGAAACCCTGCCTACCCTCTAGAGTTGTTTCAAAGGGTTATTACCGTAAGTTTAGAAACAATGAAAATCGTAAAAAACTTACCAAAATTAGAAATAAGAGAAACTGAATAACTTAAAAGCATGCTCACATAATGGGTATGATAAACGCATAAGGGGTATAGAGCTTATAACCATAATTATACCTCTTTTTGTTAAGTTGATTAGATACAATCTCTAAAAGGAGTGTTTATATGCGTTATTCTAAAAAGAAATCCCATCTTAAAGTGAATAGGCTTCTTTTCCATTGCCTTTAAGA
>NZ_JBHIOT010000057.1:0-2746 GCF_042195745.1 Bartonella sp. AP7XZML | reverse complement strand
TCGCAAGGCTATCACTGACAACATTGGTCACATCATTATGAACATTCGTGATAGAACTCGCAACTCCAGCAAATGCTTCCGATACACTATTGTAAACCTTTTCCTCACCAGCACTACCATCAGAATTGACAGTTTTAAGCTTGAAGGTAGGTGCAACCCATTCTCCCTTTTCATTATAACCTGCTCCTCCACCAAAATAGGTTGCAAATGTCTGATTCATTGAATAAAGTTGATTACCAGCGACAGCATCTGTTGATTTAGCGCTAATCTCACCATTTGCAAGGAACGTAATTCTACTGTTTTCTTGTGTCCTGACAGCTCTGCCTTGTTCTTCTTTACTCTTTTCATGACGCGCTACAAAGGCATCGGCTTCCTTGCTCCATAACAAAGAATCCTGTGCTACTCCTTCAGAAACCTCTTTAATCCTTGCATTCACATTCTTGATATTCTCATCAAGACCTGCAAAAGCGGTTCCAACACCTTGAAAGGCACTCTCTGTTACAACTCCATCTTTAGCAATGTAAGATAATTTATACGTTGGCTGTGTAAGAGCTCCATCTTTAAAGGATGCTTCTCCACCTAAAAACTTAGCTACATCCTCACCGATTTTATTAATCTGACCACCCGTGATTGCATCACGTGAACCCTTGGCAATCTGACCATCGGCAACATTATGAAGACCAACAGCTGCCTTATCCTTACCTTTGCCTAAAGTCACACTCGTGTAATCAATGCCGCCATTCTCACCCTCTTTTTTATCGTAATGAACAACAGCCGAGTCATCTGATTGAAGGCTGGTAGAAAGATCCTTCAAACCTTTATCAAGCTGACCCTTGTTAACAGCTTCATTATCCTTTGTTGCTTCACCAACACCTGAAAGTGTCCGATCCGTACCAGTCTTGTTGGCTATGTTGATTTCACTGCCTTCTACTTCTTTACCAATAGTGATAATTTTCGTCTTCTCATCCTGCTTGACAAGGCTATCACTGACAACATTGGTCACATCATTGTGAACATTCGTAATAGAACTTGCAACACCTGCAAGTGCTTCCGATACACTATTGTAAACCTTTTCCTCACCAGTGCTACCATCATCATTGACAGTTTTAAGTTTGAATGTGGGTGCAACCCATTTTCCATTTTCATAGCCAGCACCTCCACCAAAATAGGTCGCAACTGTTTGATTCATTGAATAAAGTTGGTTGCCAGTGATCGCTTCTGTTGAACCTTTAGAAACTTCTCCATCTAAAAGAAACTTCAATTTGCTATTGTTTCCTTCCGTTCCATGCTTAGCTACAAATGCATTGGCTTCATTATTCCAATTCAAAGAATCCTGTGCGACTCCTTCAGAAACTTCCTTAATTCTCTGATTGACATTCTTGATATTTGTATCAAGTCCTTCAAAAGCTGAACCAACATTGGTAAAAGGTTTGGCTGTTATCTTACCATCTTTATCAATCTCCGATAAACTATAGATCGGCCCAGTAAACACACCATTATTAAAAGCTGCATTGCCTCCTAAATAAGTAACAACCTTATCATTCGTTTCAAAAAGCTGACTACCCGTTACAGCATCTGTTGATGTAGCGCTAATCTCACCATTTGCAAGGAACGTAATTCTACTGTTTTCTTGTGTCCTTACAGCTCTGCCTTGTTCTTCTTGCTTCTTCTCATGACGCGCGACAAAGGCATTGGCTTCATCATTCCACAACAAAGCATTCTGCTCAATGGTCTGTGTAAGTTCATTGCTGTTCTTAGAAAGCTCATTATGAAGATCTGTCAGCGATGTATCAACACCGCTAAAGGCTGAACCAACATCATGATATGACTGACCTCCAACAACATACGTCGGAAGATTGCCTACAAGAACATCAGCACCACCACCTAAATAGCTCGATGTATTTTTAGAAACACTGTCTAGATTAGTAGTCACTGTCGTAACATTTTTATTAGTCGCAAATAACTGAGAGCCATTTACAACTTCTGTCGATTCTGCTGAAAGTACTCCTGCCTTAACACCTGAAAGTATCCGGTCTTCTTTCTTACTGTTGGCAATATTGAGTTCTGTACCTTCTACTTCTTTCCCAATAGTGATAACCTTCGTATTATCATCCTGCTTAGCAAGGCTATCACTGACAACATTAGTTACATCATTATGAACATTCGTGATAGAACTTGCAACACCCGCAAGTGCTTCCGCTACACTACTGTAAACCTTTTCCTCACCAGTGCTACCATCATCATTGACAGTTTTAAGCTTGAAGGTAGGTGCAACCCATTCTCCCTTTTCATTATAACCTGCACCTCCACCAAAATACGTCGCAAACTGTTTTTGCAGATCATAAATCTGTCCACCCGTAATCGCATCACTCGAGCCTGATACTATAGAGCCAGCTGCAAGTGATGTAAGCTTGCTGTTCTCTTTATTGTCCCCATGCGTCGCTACAAACGCACCTTTAGTCTTGCCCCATAACAATGCATTGCCTTGAACTGCTTGCGTAATATTACTTAGTTTTTCATCAAACTTTTTGACCTCATTAGACAGATGAGTGTTCACATTCTTGACACTCGTATCAAGACCCGCAAAGGCGCTACCAACATCGTTATGTGAATTAGTCGTTACTGTACCATCGTCAGAAACATTAGAGATTTTATAAGTCGGAGCTGTAAAAACACCCTCTTTAAAGGATGCTTCTCCACCTAAAATCTTAGCTACATCCTCACCGATTTTGTTAACCTGTCCACC